>DASPJI010000449.1:0-6795 GCA_035628695.1 Thermoanaerobaculia bacterium
GGTGAGCGCCAACGACAACGACAAGTTCCAGTACAACGCCCGTGTGACCTTCCAGCCCTTCGGCGACGTCAAGTACTCCGAGGGGGACTTCGAGAGCTCCGACCGGCCGCTCTTCGCCATCGCCGGGCAGTACGAGTCCAACGACCGCCAGGGCGCCACCACCAGCAACGATATCGACAAGGAGATCGTGGGCGGCGACGTGGTGTTCAAGTACAAGGGGCTGTTCGCCTTCGCCGAGTACTTCGCCGGCACCAACGACCCCGAGACCGGGATCGATGTCGACGACGAGGGGTGGAATGCCCAGCTCGGCTACTTCGTGATCCCGCAGAAGCTCGAGATCGCCGGCCGCTACGCCGTCCTCGACCGCAACGCCGACCGTGACGACGACGAGCAGGAGGAGCGGGGGATCGCCCTCGGCTACTTCTTCAACAAGCACCCCCACAAGCTGCAGCTCGACTACCGTCAGCTCGAGAACAAGGCGACGGACGCCACCGACGACGAGCTCCGCCTCCAGTACCAGATCATCTTCTAGGCTAGAGTGGGAATGGGCCGGGGGCCGCGCTTCGGCGCGGCCCCCTTTTTACTTCCGGTTTCAGCGAGCGGATGGGGAAGGGAAGGGGTCAGCCCGCCATGGAGTGGCGGATGTCGCGGCCTTCGACGTAGTAGATGACGTCCTCCGCGATGTTGGTGGCGTGGTCCGCGATGCGCTCCATGTTGCGCGAGATGAGCAGCAGGTGGAGCGCGCGGCTGACCGTCTTGGGGTCTTCGATCATGTAGGTCAGCAGCTCACGGAAGATCTGCTTGTAAAGGCCGTCCACCGCGTCGTCGGAGCGGCAGACCTCGGTGGCCAGGGCGGCGTCGCGGCGCACGAAGGCGTCGAGGCTCTTGCGGACCATCGTTTGCACGAGCTGCGACATGTGGGGCAGATCGATGTAGGGCTTGAGCGGCGGCTGCTCGTTGAGCTGCTCCACCGACTGGGCGATGTTGACCGCCGAATCGCCGATCCGCTCGAGGTCGCTGTTGATCTTCATCACCGCCACCAGAAAGCGCAGATCGACAGCCGTCGGCTGTTTGCGTCCCAGGACGCTGTGGCAGATCTCGTCGATCTCGATTTCCAACTGATCGACGTCGCGGTCGCCATCGATCACTTTCTTGCAGAGCACGGAATCGCGCTCGAGCAGCGCCTGCGTCGCCTGCGCGACCATCCCCTCGACCATGCCGCCCATCCTGAGCAGGCTCTGCCGTACGCGATCGAGGTCTTGATCCAGCCGTCGTTCCATGATGGTGTTCCTTTCGTCCCGCCGGATCTTAACCCGCGACAGTCACAAGATCGGGACGAGGCCGTGACAGTCGTGTGGCGGCGGTCCTCACCCCGGGAACTGGGCCGGGCTCATCCCCACGTCGATGATGCTGCACCCCGGAACGGCCTTGATCCCCCGGCGGCGGGCCTCCTCCAGCACCTGGGAGTCGGCGGAGCCGGGGTTGAACCAGACCTCCTGCGCCCCCTTGGCGGCGATGTCGCCCAGCAGCTCCATCGTGACCGGCGGCGGCAGGTAGACGCTTATCCGCTCGAGCTCGCCCGGCACGTCGGCGAGACTGCGATAGGTGGTGAGCCCCTCGATCGGGTCCGAGCTGCCGAGGTTCACCGGGAACACCTCGTAGCCCGGCTGCCGGTAGGCGCGGACGCACTTGTTGCCGAACTTGCTGCGGTCTTTGGAGGCTCCCAACACGGCGATGGTCTTCATGATGTCTCCTTCTCAGGTAGGTGGACCGGGGCGTACCACCATGCGGTTGTCGCCCATGCGCCGGGTGGCGCCGGTGGAGTCCAGATGCTCGAGCAGCGGGATCGCCCACTTACGGCTGAGCCCGAAGCGGTCCTTGAAGTCGGCGACGGAGAACTGGTCCCAGGAGGTGGAGAGGAGCTGGCGGCGCAGCTCCTGCACGGCCGAGGCGGCGAGGATCAGGCCGCTGGGCAGCTTGACCAGCCGGCCCCGCGACACCAGGTGGCGGACGACCCCCTCCAGGATCTGCGGCTTGGCGGAGAGGGCCTGCTGCAGCTCCGAGGGGCTGGGCGGGGTGAGCCCCCCCTTGTCGAAGGCGGCGAGGACCTCGGCCGAGAGCTTGGACTCCTCGCCCGTGAGGTCGGCACTGCGCCCGGGGAGCGTCACCTTCTCCCCCTGGACGGCGAGGACCTTCTGCGCCTCCAGCCAGCCGAAATAGACGTGCGCCAGCTCGGCGGCCCGGCCGCGGAGGATGCGGCGCACCGCCTCGGCCTTGGGCATGGCCTCGGCGAGGCGGTCCTTCTGGAAGTGCTCCTTGAGCACCCGCCGGGCGCGCTCGGAGACGCGCTCCACCGCGCCGGCCGCGATCCAGCGGCGGCCATGGCCATGGCCCTCGGGAACCTCCAGCAGCAGCCCCTTGGCCTTGGCCAGGGCGGACAGCTCCGCCGCCACCTTCTCGGGCCGCGTGCCCAGGCGCCGGGCGATCTCCGGCGCCTCGACGCCGCGCTCGCCGGCCTCCTGCACCCAGAACGCGAGGGCGGCGCGGAGGTCCCCCTGGAGGGCGGCGAGGGCCGGCCGCAGCACCGCGCCGCGATGGCGCCGCCACTGCGGGTCGAGGATCTCGCCGCCGCCGAGCGTCGCGGCGGGGGAGGGGCGGCGGATCACGTAGCGGTCGCCGCGCACGGCCACCACTGGCGCCTCGAGACGGATTTCCACCGGCCCCGTCTCCCCCGGCGCGAGCCCCCCTTCGGCGAGCGGGCGCATGCGCCCCACCACCTCGCTGGCGTAGAGGTGGAGGCGCACCGGCAGGAAGCCGCGCAGCGGCGCCGGGGCGTCCGCCAGCAGGGTGAAGCGGGCGAGCAGGCTGGGCGCCGCCGCGAAGGCTCCCGGCGTGGTGAGATGGAGGCCGCGCTCCAGCTCCTCCAGCGAGATGCCGGTGAGCTGGAGGGAGGTGCGCTCGCCGGCCTCCGCCTCCTCCCGCGCCTCGCCATGCACCTGGATGCTCCGCACCCGCGCCCGCCCTTCGCTCCCCGGCCGCGGCGGCAGCACGTCCAGCGTGTCGCCCGCGCGGATGGCGCCGCTGGCGAGCGTCCCGGTGACGATGGCGCCCAATCCCTTCAGATGGAACGCCCGGTCGATGGGCAGGCGCGCCGGCCGCTCCGGGTCCGGCGGCGTGGCCCAGAGGCCGGCGAGATCGACCAGCGTGGCCTCGAGCTCGGGGATCCCCTGGCCGGTGGTGCTGGAGACCGGCAGGATCGGCGCGCCGGCGAACGGGGTGCCGGCGAGGAGGTCCTCGACCTCGAGCTGGGCGAGCTCCAGCAGGTCGGGCGCCACCAGGTCGGCCTTGGTGAGGGCGACGAGCCCGGCGGGGATGCCGAGGAGCGAGCAGACGGCCAGGTGCTCGCGCGTCTGCGGCTTCACCCCCTCGTCCGCCGCCACCACCAGCAGCATGAGGCGGATGCCGCCCAGGCCGGCGAGCGCGTTGTGGAGGAAGCGCTCGTGGCCGGGAACGTCGACGAAGCCGACCTGGAGGTCGTCCCGGACCAGGTGGGCGAAGCCGATATCGATGGTGATGCCGCGGGCCTTCTCCTCGGCCCAGCGGTCGCAGTCGATGCCGGTGAGGGCGCGGACGAGGCTGGTCTTGCCGTGGTCGATGTGACCGGCGGTGCCGACGATGACGCGCCGCATCAGCCCTTCGCGAGGACCTCGCGGGCGATGCGGTTGATGGTGGAGCCGTCGGCCGACGAGCCGAAGCGGGCGAGCGTCTCCTTCATCACCACGCCGATCGCGGCCGGTCCCGAAAGCCCCCGCTCGGCGACGAGCGCCTCGATGGCGGCGCGGATCTGCCCCTCGTCCACCTGGGCGGGGAGGAGGGTGGCGAGGAACTCCTTCTCGGAGTCCTCCTTGACCGCCAGGTCCTCCCGGTTCCCCTTGCGGTACTGGGTCGCCGACTCCTCGCGCTGCTTGATGGTCTTGCGGACCAGGGCGACGAAGCCCGCCTCGTCCACGTCGCTGCCCTTGCGGATGCGCTCGTTCTTGATCTCGGTCAGGAGCATCCGCAGGGTGGACAGCTTCTCCTTCTCCCCGGACTTCATGGCGGCCTTGACGTCGGCCTCGATGCGTTGCTGCGGTGTCGTGTCCATGCGGCGGATTATAGGAGAGGGGGTGGAATACCCTGATCCTGAGAATGCATTATCATCCTTGCCATGGAACGGGACACCCAACAGCGCCGCGCCCTGTGGAGCGCCATCGAGGGGGCGGGACGGCCTCTCGCGCCGCGGGAGCTGCTGGAGCTGGCACAGGCGTCCTGCCCGGGGCTGGGGATCGCCACGGTCTACCGCGCGCTCAAGGCGTGGACGGAGGACGGGCGGCTGGCGCAGGTCGACCTCCCCGGCGAGCCGCCGCGCTGGGAGCCCACCGGCAAGGGGCATCATCATCACTTCCATTGCCGGGCCTGCGACCGGGTCTACGAGCTGGAGGGATGCCCCGACGGTCTCCGCAGCATGACGCCGGAGGGCTTCTCCCTGGAGTCTCACGAGGTGGTGCTCTACGGGAGGTGCTCCGAGTGCGCGGGATGACCACGGGTCTGCTCCTCTCCGTCCTTCTCCTCGCCGGCTGCCGCCTGGCTCCGGTCGCTCCGGGCGCCGCCGCGCCGGCCCGTCCGTCCGGCGGCCCCCTCCAGGTGGCGGTGAGCGTCGCTCCGCAGGCCTACTTCGTCGAGCGGATCGGCGGCCGGCACGTGCGGGTGGAGGTGATGATCCCTCCCGGCTACTCCCACGTGGACTACCCGCTGACCCCCTGGAAGGTGATGGCCCTCCAGCGCGCCGCCCTCTATATCGAGGTAGGGCACCCCGGCTTCGAGTTCGAGAGCCGCTTCATCGATCCCTACCTGGCCGGCAGGCCGGACGTCCGGGTGGTGGACATGTCCGAGGGCATGGACCTCATCGAGGAGGGACATGGGGAAGGAAGCCATCCCGAAGACGAGCACGGCCACGATCATTCCAGCGGCGATCCTCACGTCTGGGTGTCGCCCGGGAGCGTGCGGGTGGCGGCCGGCAACATCGCCGCCGCGCTGATCGAGCTCGACCCGGCGCACGCCGCCGACTACCGGGCGAACCTGCGGCGCTTCCTCGCCGACATCGACCGCCTCGACCGGGAGATCCGCGCGCGGCTCGCCGGCCGCGAGGGTGCGGCGTTCATGGTCTACCACCCGGACTGGGGGTACTTCGCCCGCGAGTACGGCCTGCGCCAGGTCGCCATCGAGAGCGGCGGCAAGGAGCCCAGCGCCCGGCGGCTGATCCGGCTCATCGAGGAGGCGCGGGCGGACGGGGTGAAGGTGATCTTCGTCCAGGGGGGCTTCCCCCGCAAGAGCGCCCAGGTGATCGCCGACGCCGTCGGCGCCCGGGTGGTCACCGCCGATCCGCAACGCGAGGAGTGGCTCGACAACCTGCGTGAGGTGTCCGTCGCGCTGGAGGAGGCGTTGCCCCGTGCCTGAGACGTCCAGCTCCCCGCTGATCTCCGTCCGCGACGTCACCTTCGGCTACGGCCGCGAGGTGGTGCTGGACCGCGTGAGCCTGGAGATCCATTCCCACGACTTCCTGGCCCTCATAGGCCCGAACGGCGGCGGCAAGACGACGCTGATCAAGGTGATGCTGGGGCTGCTCGCGCCCTGGTCCGGCGAGGTGGTCTACCACCTGCCCGAGCGTCATGCAGGACCACGCAAGGGGAGGCTGGGCTACGTGCCGCAGTTCTCGACCTTCGACCGCAACTTCCCGCTGCGCGTCTCGGAGATGGTGCTGATGGGCAGGGCCGGCGGCCGTAGCCTCGTCCGCCCCTACTCGCGGGAGGACCGGGAGCGCGTCGGTCACGAGCTGGAGCGCCTCGGCCTCACCGGCATCGCCGGGTCGCACGTCGGCGAGGTCTCCGGCGGCCAGCTCCAGCGGGCGCTCATCGCCCGCGCCCTGGTGGCCGACCCGGAGGTCCTCTTCCTGGACGAGCCGACCGCCTCCATCGACGCCGAGTCCCGGGAGACCCTGCGCGGCCTCCTGGAGGAGCTCAACCAGCGCATCCCCGTGGTGGTGGTCACCCACGACGTCAGCTCCATCTCGCCGCAGGTGCGGACGATCGCCTGCATCAACCGCAAGCTCCACTATCACGGCGACGCCGAGATCGGCCCCGACGTGCTGCAGGAGGTCTACGGCGAGCCGGTGGAGCTGGTGACCCATGGCGTGCCGCGCCGCGTGCTCCACGACCATCACCACCACCACTAGACGAGGCTCCTGTTGCCCACCCTCTCCGCCGCGCTGTCGTACGACTTCCTGCAGAACGCCGTCCTCGCCGGAGTGCTGGCCGCCGTGCTGTGCGGCGTCATCGGCACCTTCGTGGTCATCAAGCGGCTGGCCTTCATCAGCGACGGCATCAGCCACGCGGCCTTCGGCGGCATGGGAGTCTGCTTCTTCCTGGGGGTCGACCCGGTGCTCGGCGCCGTGCCGGTGGCCCTGGCCTGCGCCGTCGCCCTGGGAGCGGTCGATACGGAGACCATCCGCTCGTACGACTCGATCATCGGCGTCCTCTGGGCGGTGGGCCTGGCCGTGGGCATCGTCTTCGTCTACAAGACGCCGGGCTACGCGCCGAACCTGATGAATTACCTGTTCGGCAACATCCTCATGGTGTCGCACCGGGACGTGGTGACCATCCTGGGGCTGGCTGCTTCGGTGCTGCTGATCCTGCTGCTCTTCTGGAAGGGGCTGGTCGCGGTGGCCTTCGACGAGGTCTTCGCCCGGGTTCAGGGCCT
>DASPJI010000450.1:0-10142 GCA_035628695.1 Thermoanaerobaculia bacterium
CGTCGGCGGCGCCACGCACTCCGATCGAGGAGATCGTCGCCGGCCTCTGGGCCGATCTGCTGGAGACGAGGCCGGCCGGACGGGGCGACGACTTCTTTGCCCTCGGCGGCCATTCGCTTCTCGCCGCGCGGCTCGTGGCCAGGGTGCGCGAGGCCTTCGGTGTCAACCTCCCCCTGCGCGCCGTCTTCGCGCGGCCGACGTTGGCGGCCTTCGCCGCCGAGATCGAGACGGCTCTCGGCGCCGGCACACCCTCGGAGCCCCTGGCGCTCCTCCCCCGGGACGGCGCGCCGCTGCCCGCCTCCTTCTCCCAGGAGCAGCTCTGGCTGTTCGACCGCCTCCAGCCGGGGAGCGCCGCCTACAACCTCCCCGTGGCCTTCCGCATCCTGACGGATGGCTCGAAGCTGGACGTGACAGGGCTCGCCGCCGCGCTGACCCGCCTGGCGGAGCGGCACGAGGCGCTCCGTACCACCCTGGAGGCCGACGCCCAGGGACGGATCTTCCAGCGTGTCCACGCTCCCGCGGCGGCCGTCCTCCCCCTGGTGGACCTCTCAGGGCTGCCCGGGGAGGCGGGCTGCGCCGAGGCGGCGTGTCTGGTCGTGGCCGAGGCCGGTCGGCCGTTCGACCTGGCCGCCGGGTTGCTCTTCCGGACCACCCTCCTGCGTCTGTCTTCTGAAGAGGGGGCTGGCGAGCACCGGCTGCTGCTGACCCTCCACCACGCCATCGCCGACGCGCGCTCCCTGGAGCTTCTCTTCGGTGAGCTCGTGGAGCTGTACGAGGGCGCCTCCCTGCCGCCGGTGCCGGCGCAGTACGCCGACTTTGCCGCCTGGCAGCGCGCTCGCCTGTCGGGCGAGGCCCTGGAGAGCCTTCTCGGCTTCTGGCGCCGGAGCCTCGCGGGGGCATCGCCGGTGCTGGATCTCCCGGCGGACCACCCGCGGCCGGCGATCCAGAGCTTCCGGGGAGCGATCCGCCAGACGGCTCTCCCCAATGTGGACCCGGAGCGGCTTCGCGCGCTGTGCCGGGCCGAGGGGGTCACCCCCTTCATGCTCCACCTGGCGGCTTTCGAGACCCTGGTCCACCGGCTTACCGGGCTGGAGGACTTCGCGCTCGGCACCCCGGTCTCCATCCGCTCGCGAGAGGAGCTCGAAGGGGTGGTGGGCTTCTTCGTCAACGTCCTCGTCCTGCGCGCCGAGCCGAAGGGGGACGCCTCATTTCGCGAGCTGCTGGGCCGCGTCCGTGCCGCGGCCCTCGCCGCCTATGCCCACTCCGAGCTGCCGTTCGAGGCGCTGGTGGCGGATCTGGCGCCGGAGCGGAGCGCCAGCTACACACCCGTCGTCCAGGTGATGTTCGCGCTGGAGGAGGAGCCGGACGCGCGGACCGGCGGCGGGCTGGTGTGGAACCCCCAGGGGACCGATCGCGGCGCCGCGCAGTTCGACCTCAGCCTCTCGGTGCGGCAGGGGGGAGACGGGCTGCGGATCGCGGCCGAGTACGCCTCCGCCCTGTTCGACGCGCCGACGGTAGACCGCTTCCTGGGCTGGATGGGGACCCTCCTCGCCGGGGTCGCAACCGATCCCGGCCAGCCGCTGGGCGACCTGCCCCTCCTGGGGGAGGCGGAGCGTGCCCAGATGCTGGTCGAGTGGAACGACACCGCGGAGCGGATCGAGTGGGAGGCTCCGGTCCACGAGCTGTTCGCGCGCCAGGCGGAGCGGACGCCCGACGCGATGGCGGTGGTGGTGGCGGGCGAGTCCTTCGAGGGGATGACCTATGGCGAGTTGCGCCGCCGGGCCGGCCGCCTGGCGCGGCGGCTGCGCGCCCTGGGGATCGAGCCCGAGGTGCCGGTGGCGGCCTTCGTCGAGCGCTCGCTGGACATGGCGGTGGGCCTCCTCGGCATCCTGGAGTCCGGGGGCGTGTTCGTGCCCCTCGACCCGGGCCATCCCGCCGACCGGCTGGCGCTCGTGCTGGAGGACTCGGGAGCACCGTTGGCCGTCACCCAGGAGAGGCTGCTCTCCCGGTTGCCGGCGGGCACGGTGCGTCCGGTGCTTCTCCACGAGAGCAACGTCGATGAGGAAGCGGCGCTTCCAGCCCCGCCGCTGCTGCCGGAGCATCCGGTCTATATGATCTATACGTCCGGCTCCACGGGCCGGCCCAAGGGCGTGGTGATCAGCCAGCGCTCCTTCGCTCACCACAACCGGGTCTTCCCGGCGCTGTGCGGGCTCCGGTCCACGGATAGGGTGCTGCAGTTCGCCTCCCTCTCCTTCGACGTGGCGGTCGAGGAGATGATCCCCACCTGGCTCACCGGCGCCTGTGTCGTCCTGTGGCCCGAGGCTGCCGTGTCCGGGCCGGCGGAGCTGACCCGTCTCGTCGAGCGCGAGGAGCTGACCTGCTTCCAGCTCTCCACCCAGTACTGGCAGGACTAGACGACGGAGCTGGCGCGGGCGCGCCGGCCCCTGTCGCAGGCATTGCCGGTCTTGCCGTCGCTGCGCTGGCTGATGGCCGGCGGCGAGGCGGTCTCGGCGGCGCATCTGGCGGTCTGGCGCGAAACAGTGGGCGACGCCGTAACCTGGTTGAACGGCTACGGCCCGACCGAAGCGACGGTGACCTCCAGCGGCTACCCGCTGCCGCGTGGTGGCGTGCAGCCGCGCCAGGGCTCGACCCACTCGGTGCCGATCGGCCGTCCGTTCACCAACGAGCGGGTCTACGTCGTCGACTACCTGGGCCGGCCGGTGCCGCCCGGGGCGGCGGGCGAGCTGTGGCTCGGCGGCCCCGGCCTGGCGCGCGGCTACGCCGGCCGTTCGGACCTCACCGCGACCCGTTTCGTGCCCGACCCGTTCGCCGGCACCCCTGGCGAACGGCTGTACCGCACCGGCGACCTGGTCCGCTTCCTCCCCACGGGCGATCTGGAGTTCCTGGGCCGGCTCGACCGGCAGGTGAAGCTCCGTGGTTTCCGGATCGAGCTCGGAGAGGTGGAGTCGGCGCTCGCCGCCTGCCCGTTGGTAAAGGCTGGAGCGGTGCTCATCGAGGGGGAGGGGACGGCACGGCGGCTGGTCGGCTATGTGTCTCCCAGCGGTCCAGAGGTGACAGGACGGGAGCTTCGGGCCTGGCTGCGCGGCATGCTGCCCGAGCCCATGGTGCCCGGGGCGTTCGCCCTCCTGCCCGAGCTGCCGATCACCGCGAGTGGCAAGATCGACCGGCAGGCCCTGTCGCGGCTTAAGGTCGAGGCCCCGGAAGCGGAGGAGGAGGCGGTGGCCCCCCGTACGCCGGTGGAGGAGATCCTCACCGGCATCTGGGCCGAGATTCTGAGCCTGCCGCGGGTTGGTGTCCACGGCCACTTCTTCGAGCTCGGCGGCCATTCGCTCCTGGCGACGCGGGTGGTGTCGCGGGTGCGGGAGGCGCTGGGGGTGGAACTGTCGCTGGCGGCGCTGTTCGAGCGGCCCACTCCGGCCGCTCTGGCGCCCCTGGTGGAGGGGCTGAGCCTGGCCGCCGGGTCGCCGCCGGCGCCGCCCATCGTGCCCGTCCCGCGAGATGGCGACCTGCCGCTCTCCTTTGCCCAGGAGCGCCTCTGGTTCATCGACCGCCTCCAGCCTGGCGGCTCGGCGTACAACATGGTGACCGGCCTGGAGTTGGCCGGCGACCTCTCGGCGGCGGGCCTCGAGTTTGCCCTGCGCGAGGTGGTGCGGCGTCACGAGAGCCTGCGCACCACCTTCCGGCAGGGAGCCGGCGGGCCGGTCCAGGTCATCTCTCCGGACATGACTTGGACCCTGCCGCGGGTCGACCTCTCGGGCCTGGGGGGCGACGTGGCGCGGCGCGAGTCGGAGCGCCTCCTCGCCGAGGAGGGGGAGCGGCCGTTCGATCTGGAGCGCGGGCCGCTGCTGCGGGCCGGCCTCCTCCGGCGCGGCGAGGAGGATCACGCCCTTCTCGTCAACATGCACCACATCGTCTCCGACGGCTGGTCGGTCGGGGTGCTGGTCCGCGAGGCCTCGGTTCTCTACGCGGCGGCGCTGGCCGGGCGGCCGCTGGAGCGGGAGCTGCCCGCGCTGCCGGTCCAGTACGCCGACTTCGCGGTCTGGCAGCGCAGCTGGCTGCAGGGGGAGGTGCTGGAGCGGCAGCTCGCCTACTGGCGGGAGCGGCTCGACGGCGCGCCAGCCCTCGATTTGCCCACGGACCGGCCGCGGCCCGCCGCCCAGAGCTTCCGCGGCGCCACCGTGCGCTTCGCGCTGGAGCCCGCACTCGTCCAGGGGCTGGCAGCGCTGGCGCGGCAGCGGGACGCCACGCTGTTCATGGTCCTGCTCGCCCTCACGCAGACCCTGCTCGGCCGTCACGCCGGCCAGGACGACGTGGTGGTGGGGGGCGGCATCGCCAACCGCAACCGGGCCGAGATCGAGCCTCTCATCGGCTTCTTCGTCAACAACCTGGTCCTGCGCGCCGACCTGGCGGGCGATCCGACATTCCTTGACCTGCTGGCGCGTGCTCGGCGCGAGACGCTCGGCGGCTACGCCCACCAGGATCTCCCCTTCGAGCGCCTGGTGGAGGAGCTGCGGCCGGAGCGGCGGCTGTCCGCCAATCCGCTCTTCCAGGTCGCCTGCGTGCTGCAGAATGCGCCGGCTGCTCGAATCGAGCTGCCGGGCCTGCGGCTGTCCCCCATGAATCTCAGGTCCCGGGCGGCCCGGCTCGACCTCGAGATGTCGTTCGACGAGGCGGACGGAGGGCTGGCCGCGGACTTCTACTACGCCACCGACCTCTTCGATGAGGCGACGGTGTGGCGCCTGACCGGTCATTTCCGGACGCTGCTCGAAGCCGCGCTGGAGGAGCCGGGACTGCGACTCTCGGACCTGCCGCTCCTCACCGCAGCGGAGCGGCAGCAGCTCGTCCACGAGTGGAACGACACGCCGCGGGAGACCGTCGCGGCGCCGGCGCTCCGCGACATCGTCGAGGAGCAGCTCCGGTTGCGGCCCGATGCCGTGGCCGTGGCCGATGACACCGGCGTCCTGACCTACGGCGAGCTGGAGCGGCGCTCCGGCCGGCTGGCCCGGACCCTGGCCGCGCTGGGAGCCGGCCCCGACCGCCGCGTCGGGGTCTGCATGGAGAGCAGCTTCGAGCGGGTCGTCGCCATCCTGGCGGTGCTGCGGGCCGGTGGCGCCTACGTGCCGCTCGACCCCGCCTACCCTGCCGAGCGGCTGACCTATCTGGTGAGCGACTCCGACATGGCTCTGCTTCTTACCCGGGAGTGCCGGACCGAGGGCTTCGACCCCGCGCCGGTCCTGGCTCTGGCCGAGGCGGCCGGGGTGACCGCTCTGGACGTGGAGGCTGCGGGCGAACCGCTGGTGGACGAGGGGTGGATCTCGCCCTCGCTGCTGCCGGAGAACCTGGCCTACGTCATCTACACGTCGGGCTCCACAGGGCGGCCCAACGGCGTGATGATCTCCCAGGGCAGCGCAGTCAACCTCCTGATGGAGACGCTGCCGTTCCTGCGCTTCGGCCCCGAGGACAGGGTGGCCCATGTCACCTCGTTCAGCTTCGATCCTTCGGTGGTCGAGATCTTCCTCACCCTGGCCACCGGCGGGGCCCTGGTGCTGGTGCCGGAGGAGGAGCGGCTCTCGCCCCTGGTACTGGCGGAGCGGCTGGCGCGCCAGCAGGCGACGCTCCTGGTCACCACTCCGGCGCTGCTGTCCCTCCTTCCCGCGGAGCGGCTGCCGCAGGTTCGAGGCCTGATCAGTGGCGGCGACGCACCGTCGGCGGATCTGGTGGACCGTTGGGCACCCGGGCGGCGATTCATGAACTGCTACGGACCGACGGAGATCACCGTCTACGGCCTGGCCGAGCCCTGTCAGGCCGGAGAGGGCGCGCCCCCCATTGGACGTCCACTGGGCAACGTCCGGGCCTACGCGCTGGACCACGACCTGCGGCCGGTGCCGGCCGGGGTGCCCGGCGAGTTGGCCGTGGGCGGCGCGGGACTGGCCCGCGGCTATCTGGGCCGGCCGGCCCGCACGGCCGAGCGCTTCGTGCCCGATCCGCTGGTCGCGACGGGCGAGCGGCTGTACCTCACGGGCGACCGCGTCCGCCAGCTCCCCGACGGACGCTTCCAGTTCCTCGGCCGCGTCGACCATCAGGTGAAGCTGCGGGGGATCCGCGTCGAGCCCGGAGAGGTCGAGGCGGTCCTGGCGCGCCACCCGGAGGTCCGGGAGGCGGTGGTGGTGCCGCGGGAGGAGCCTACGGGCAAGCGCCTGGTCGCCTATGTGGTGCCCCGGCCCGGGGCCGCGCCCGAAAGCGGCGACGGCTCCGAGCAGGTGGAGACCTGGCGGACCCTCTACGACCAGACCTATCAGGAGGGCGACGGCGCCTCCGAGTTCGTGGGCTGGAACAGCTCCTACACCGGCGAGCCCATCCCCGAGGAGGAGATGCGGGAGTGGGTCGAGCGCACGGTGGAGCGGATCCTGGCCCTCTCCCCACGGCGGGTGCTGGAGATGGGATGCGGCAGCGGCCTGCTGCTGCGGCGCATCGCCCCGCGGGTCGAGCGCTACCACGGCACTGACTTCTCTCGCTCGGCCCTGGAGCGGCTGCGGCGCGAGGTGGGGGACCTGCCGGGTGTCTCGCTCGATGTGCGGACGGCCGACGACTGGCGCGGCATCGAGCCCGGGACCTTCGACCTGGTGGTGATCAACTCGGTGGTCCAGTACTTCCCGGACGCCGGCTACCTGCTGCGGGTGCTGGAGGGCGCCGTGCGCGCCGTGGCTCCGGGCGGGGTGGTGTTCGTGGGCGATGTGCGGAGCCGGCCGCTGCTGGAGGCGCAGGCGGTGTCGGTCGAGCTGTACCGGTCGGCGGAGGATACCCGGCAGCCGGTCTCCCGGTTGCGCGGGTGGGTGGCCCGGCGGGTGGCGGGGGAGGAGGAGCTGGTAATCGATCCGGCGCTCTTCCACGCGCTGGTGGAGCAGTTGCCGGAGGTCTCCGGCGTTTCGACTCTGGTCAAGCGGGGGCGGGCCCACAACGAGCTGACGCGGTTCCGGTACGACGTGGAGATCCGGGTCGGCTCGGCGGGGCCGGCGTCGGAAGAGAGCGAGGGGATCACCCTGGCGGGGCTGGCCAACGCCCGGCTCGCCGGAGAGGCGGCGGCGATGGCGGTCCTGGGTGGTGCGGAGCTGAGGTCCGTGGAGGAGATGCGCCGGGCGATGAAGGAGAAGAGCGTTCCGGCGGTCGATCCCGAGGAGCTGGCGCGGCTGGCCGAAGGGTTGGGGTATGCGGTCGAGCTGCGGGTGGAGCCGGGGGCTCCCTTCGAGTTCGCCGCGGTGTTGAGGAGCGCCGCCCTCGGAGTGGGGTCCGGGTACCCTTGCTCGGCTCCTTCGGGTGCGCCCACCCTCCCACCCGCCCAGCGCGTCCAGTCGCCTGCGCAGGGTCCCCGGACCCCACTCCCCCCCTCCCGGTGGGCGGAGTGGACCAATGATCCGCTGCGGACGAAGCAGGAACGGCGGCTGGGACCGGAGCTGCGGCGGTTCCTCCAGGGGGAGCTGCCCGAGGCCATGGTGCCAGGTGCGTTCGTGTTCCTGGAGGCCCTGCCCATCACGGCTCATGGGAAGGTGGACCGGGCGGCTCTGCCGGATTTGGAGGTGGAGAGGGTTGGAGTGGAGTTTGTCGCGCCTCGGACTCCTCTGGAGGCCCGGATCGTCGAGGCGTGTGCCGAGGTGCTGGGACTGGAGGCGGTCGGAGTCGGTGACAACTTCTTCGAGCTCGGCGGGCACTCGCTGCTGGCCACTCAGCTCGTGTCACGGCTGCGGGAGCGCTGGGGCATCGAGCTGCCGGTCCGTGCGGTGTTCGAAGCCCGGACGCTGGGGGATCTGGCCGAGCGGGTCACCGGCTGGGAGCCGGCCGGCAGGATCCCGCGCCGGCCCGAGGGGAGCGGTCCGGCGCCCTTGTCGTTCGCTCAGGAGCGGTTGTGGTTCCTCGACCGGATCGAGGCTGGCACGGCGTACAGCATGCCCATGGCGCTGGCGCTCCGGGGCGAGCTGTCGGTGCCGGCGATGGAGGCGGCCTTCGGTGAGCTGGTGCGCCGGCACGAGAATCTGCGCACTACTTTCCATGATCTCCAGGAGGGGGCCGTTCAGGTCGTGGAGCCTGCGGGGGATTGGCGGCTCCTTCTGGTGGATCTGACCGGTGTCGCGGAGGGCAGGGAGGCTGAGGTCGGGCACCTGCTCGCCACCGGCGCCTGGCGCCGCTTCGATCTGGAGAACGGACCGCTGCTGCGCGCCGCCCTGCTGCGCAAGGGGGCCACGGAGCACCTGCTGATCCTCGACATGCACCACATCGTCTCCGACGGCTGGTCCATGGGCGTGCTGATCCGCGAGGTCTCGGCTCTCTACGCCGCGGCCCTGGCGGGCCGGCCGTCGCTGCTGCCCGAGCTGCCGATCCAGTACGCCGACTTCGCCGTCTGGCAGCGCGCTTGGCTGGAGGCCGGGGAGCTGGAGCGCCAGCTCGGCTATTGGCGGGAGCGGCTGGCCGGGGCGCCGGCTCTGGATCTGCCCACCGACCGGCCGCGCCCGGCGGTCCAGAGCTTCCGCGGCGCCACGCTACGCTTCGAGATCGCGCCCGAGGAGACCCGCGGGCTGGAGACCCTGGCCCGGCAGCGCGACGCCTCGCTCTACATGGTTCTCCTCGCCCTCTCCCAGACCCTCCTCGGCCGCTACACCGGTCAGGAGGATCTGGTGACGGGCGGGGCCATCGCCAACCGCAACCGCTCCGAGCTGGAGCCGCTCATCGGCTTCTTCGTCAACAGCCTGGTGCTGCGCGCCGATCTGGCCGGGGATCCGCCGTTCAGCGATCTCCTCGACCGCACCCGGCGCACGACCCTGGAGGCCTACTCCCACCAGGATCTCCCCTTCGAGCGTCTCGTCGAGGAGCTGCAGCCGGAGCGGCGGCTATCCCACAATCCGCTGTTCCAGGTGATGTGCGTGCTGCAGAACGCTCCGGGCGGGCGGATCGACCTGCCGGGCCTGCGGTTCGAGCCGATGCAGCTCCATTTCCCCACCACGCGGTTCGACCTCGAGATGATGTTCTGGGAGCAGGGAGAGGGGCTGGGCGGCCACTTCACCTACGCGACCGATCTCTTCGAAGAGGCCACGGTACAGAGGATGATCGGCCATCTCCTCAACCTGGCTTCGGGCGCCATCGAGACCCCCGGCCGTCGTCTCTCGGACCTGCCGCTCCTGGCTCCGGCCGAGCGCTGCCAGCTCCTCCACGAGTGGAACGACACCGCCGCGCCGCTCCCGGACGCCACCCTCCTCGACCTCTTCCGCGAGCAGGTGGCCCACCGGCCCGACGCCATCGCCCTCTCCTCACCCGAAGGCGACCTCACCTACTTCGCCCTGCACCACCGCGCCACCCGTCTGGCCCATCACTTGGCCACCCTTGGAGCCGGCCAGGAGGTCCCCGTGGCCCTCCTCGCTGACCGTTCCCCCTCCATGATCATCGGCCTGCTGGCCATCCTCGAGGCCGGAGGCGCCTACCTCCCCCTCGACCCCTCGTATCCACCGGACCGCCTGGCCCACATGCGCGAGACCGCCGGGGCCGATCTCCTCCTGGCCAACCCCGCTCTAGTCCCCGAAGAGCTCCACCAGGGGACTCTCATCCCCCTTACCCATCTCGGGGAGGGGGGGACCTGGGAGAGCGGGCCCGGCGCAGGCGACTGGACGCGCTGGGCGGGCGGGGAGGGGGGCGCACCCGAAGGAGCCGAGCAGGGCCCGCTCCCCCAGGTCCGGGGGGACAACCTCGCCTACGTGATGTTCACCTCGGGCTCGACCGGGCGCCCCAAGGCGACCGGCGTCACCCACCGCAACGTCGTCCGTCTCGTCCGCGAGAGCCGCTTCGCCGACCTGGGCGCGGACCAGGTCTTCCTGCAGCTCGCGCCCATCTCCTTCGACGCCTCCACTCTCGAAATCTGGGGCGCGCTGGCCAACGGCGGCCGCCTCGTCCTGGCGCCCGCCGGTCGGACCGCGCTCGAAGACCTGGCCTCCACCATCGAGACCGGGGGAGTCACCACCCTCTGGCTGACGGCCGGCCTCTTCCACCAGATGGTGGACGGCCCCATCGCCTCCCTCCGCGGCCTGCGCCAGCTCCTCGCGGGGGGCGACGTCCTGTCGCCGGACCACGTCCGCCGCGCC
>DASPJI010000451.1:0-6004 GCA_035628695.1 Thermoanaerobaculia bacterium
GTACGCAGTCGCCGGCGCTTGGTCGGTTCCGGCCCAACTCGTGGTCGCGGGCACGGACGGCACCGCCCAGTTGCACCGCCCGCGGCGCAGCCCTCTCGAGGCCGAAGCCCTGGCCGCCGGATATCCCAAGGCCGAGATCCAGGCCGATCCCGGCGCATCGTCGGCCGATCTGCGCCTCGCCGCCGCCTGCACGCGCTCCGTCGTGGTGACGACCCAGGACCGGGCGCCGGGCCAGGGTGAAGCGCCTCCCCCCCGGCCAGTCGAAGGGGCCCTGGTGACGGCGGATTCCTGGACGCTGGGCGTCACCGACGCGGCGGGCAGTCTGGCGGTCCCCGCGCCCTGCGACCGCGAGCTGCGGGCCGAGGTGATGACCCGGGATGGCCGCCGCGCCGAGGTCACCCTCCCCCGCGGCCCGGCCGGGGCCTCGCCCGTCGCCGTCAGGCTGTCGCCGCTGCCGGCGCGGCTGTCCGGCAAGGTGGTCGAGAACGGCTCCCGCAAGCCGGTCGCCGGGGCCCTGGTCTGGCCGAGCGACGATCCGGCCGCCTTCGTCCTCACCGATGCCAAGGGTGCGTACACCATCAAGGCGCCGGCCGGCGACGCCCCGCGCGTCGACGGCGCCGCGGCGGGCTACCTCCCCGCCATGGAGACGGCACGGGCAGCGGCCGGTCCCACCCTCTCCCTGAAGCCGCTCGCCACGGTGAGCGGCTCTGTGGTGGACGCGGCGGGCCGGCCGGTCGCCGAGGCGGTGATCCGGGCCGTCACCGAGGGCGGAGGGGCCCGGGCCGGCCGCGGCAGCGCCTCCAGCGCCGGCCTCGTGACCCGCAGCGGGCCTCAGGGGCTCTTCCAGCTCCGCGTCGTACCGGGCCACCCCGTGACCCTCGTCGCTTCGCATCCGGACTTCACCCAGGCCAAGCTCCCCCTCCCCGAGCTGGCGGCGCGGGCGTCCCGGACGAACCTCCGGATCGTCCTCGAAAAGGGGCTGTCCGGCTTCGGCAAGGTCGTCGATGCCGCCGGCCGGCCGGTGAGCGGCGCCGAGGTGGCTCTGATCCCTTCCGGCGAGGAGCGGGACCCCTTCGCGCGCGCCTTCATGATGGACAACCCGCCGGCAGGGCCTCAGGCCTTCACCGACGCCCAGGGGAGCTTCCTCCTGGAGCACCTGGAGCCCGGCCGGTTCTCGCTGCACACCTCCGCCCGCGGCTTCGCGCCCGTCACCGTGCCGGGTATCCAACTCGCCGCCGGCCAGCCGAGGGTCGATCTCGGCACCGTGACCCTGGCGCCAGGCGCGACGCTGGAAGGGGTGGTGGTGGACCCGCGGGACCGCCCCATCGCCGGCGCCCAGGTCGGCGTCCGCGCCGTGACCCGGACCGCGCGGCACATCGCGGAGCCCGAGGAGGACATCCTCACCTCGGCGGACGGCTCCTTCTCCATCCCCGACCTCAAGCCGGGCGAGAAGGTGATGCTCTTCGTCTCCAAGCTGGGGTATGTCCGCGCCACCTTCAACGGCATCGAGGTGCCGCCCGTCACCCCGCTGCGCGTCGTGCTGACGCCGGGCGTGCGGGTGGCCGGCCGCGTCGTCGACGAAGGGGGCGATCCCGTGGCCGGCGCCAGCGTGCGGCTGACCCCGGCCGGCACCACCATGGTGACGTCCCGGGGACCGATGGAGAGCATGCGGGGCTTCGCGGTCTCGGAGACCGACGGCCGCTTCGCCATCGAGGGGGTCGAGGCGGGCAAGGTCCGGCTCGTCGCCACCGCCCAGGGCTTCCTGGAGGGAGAGGTGCCGGGGTTCGACGTGGTCACCGGCAGAGACATCGACGACCTCGAGGTGGTCCTCCGGCGCGGCTCGGTGGTCACCGGCCGCGTCACCGGCCCGGACGGGGCGCCCGTTTCCGGCGCGCGGGTGCAGATGGTGGAGGAAGCCGGCCGGGGCAGCTACCGCATGGGAGGCTCGGCCAGCTCGGACGGCGACGGCAACTATCGGTTGGAAGGGGTCCCCGAGGGGGCCCACTCGTTCGCCGCCCAGGGGGAGGGCCTCCAGCGCGCGGTGCGGGATCTGGAGGTCCGGACCGGGGAGAACCGCCTGGATTTCCGGCTGGAGGGGGGGCACGAGGTCTCCGGCCGCGTGGTGGATTCCTCCGGCCAGCCCGCGGCGGGTGCCATGGTCCGTCTGAGCTCCACCGGCGACAGGATCCCCACCATGTCGCGCAGCGGCCGGCCGGAGGCGCGTAGCGGCGCCGACGGCTCCTTCCGGATCTCCGGCGTCGCCACCGGCGTCTACGACGTCGCGGCCGACAAGGAGGGCTACGCTCCGGCGCAGCTCGAGTCGGTCAACGTCACCGGCCGGGTGCAGGGGCTGGAGCTGCGCCTGGAGGCGGGCGGCGGCATCCAGGGGCGTCTCCTCGGCCTCGACTTCTCCGAGCTGGCCGGCGCCAGCGTCTACGCCAACCCCGCCGAACCGGCCCTCGCCCGCACGGTCATGCGCCTGGCGCGCGCCGGCCAGGTGGACTACCAGGGGCAGTACCGGATCTCCGGCCTGACCGCGGGCGAGTGGCGGGTCAGCGCCCGCACCGACAGCGGCCGGCAGGCGGAGGGAAAGGTCACGGTCACCCCGGGAGCCGAAGCCACGCTCGACCTGGAGCTCGGCGGCGGCTTCACGCTGACCGGCCGCGTCCTGCGAGGCGGCGAGGGGGTTCCCAACATCGACGTCCTGATGCACGGCACCGGGGAGGGCGGAGGCTCCGGCCGGGCCTCCACCGACCCGCAGGGGGCGTTCCGCATTCAGGGGCTCAAGCCCGGCACCTACCAGCTCCAGGCCATGTCCTTCCGCACCGGACTCTCCCATAACGAGGCGATGGAGATCTCGGGCGACCGGGACATTCTCATCGAGCTCCCCACCCGCCGGGTGAGCGGCCGGGTGGTGGACGCCACCGACCAGTCGCCCATCGCGAACGTCGTCGTCTCCCTGGAGCCGGCGGATGGCGCCGAGATCCGCAGCGGCTTCGGCAAGGGCAGCCGCACCGATGCCGACGGGGCCTTCACCATCTCCGAGGTCGCCCCCGGCTCCTACCGGGTGAACGCCCGACTGGACGGCTACGCGCCCGCCGAGAGCCCGGTCCAGGTGGACAACGACGACGACGTGGACGGCGTGCGCCTCGCCCTCCAGCCTACCCAGGGGCTCACGCTGGAGGTGCGGTCCTCCCTGGGGACGCCGCCGTCGGAGGTCCGGGTGGCGCTGCTGGACCCCTCCGGCCGTTCGGTCCTCTCCGGCACCCACACCACTGGCGAGAACGGCCGCGCCCGCGTGTCCAGCGCTCCACCGGGACGCTGGCGCCTCCTGGTGGCCTCCGGCGCCAGCGCCACCACGGCGCTGGACGTCCAGGTGCCCGGCCCCCCCATCCCGGTCGTGCTGGCCCCCGGCGGCATGCTGACCGTCCTGGCCGGCGGCATGCCCACCGGCACCATCATCAGCCTCGTGGGGAGCGGCGGCCAGCCCTTCCAATCCCTGATGTTCGGCGGCGGTGTCCGCTCCCAGTGGAGCCTCAACGAAGGAGCGGTCGTGATCGAAGGGGTGCCGCCCGGGCAGTGGCGGGTGCGGGCCACCACGCTCGACGGCCAGGCGCGCGAGGGCACCGCCAGCGTGTCTTCGGGAGGAGCGTCACAGGTCACGCTGCGGTAGATCCCCACCCTGCGGGGTGGGGCGGGCCCCAGAGCCTCCACACCCCGCCGGGTGTAGCGGTGGCGCGACGCGGCCGGTACCCTCCGGCCATGACGTTCATGAACCTGTCCGCCGGCGAGCGCGTGATCCGTGTCGTCCTCGGGCTTCTGATGTTGGCCGCCGGATGGAGCGGCTGGGTACCCGGGGTCTGGGCGGTCGCCCTCAAGGCCTTCGGCTGGGTCCCCCTGCTGACCGGCCTGATCGGCTGGTGCCCCTTCTACGCGCTGCTCGGTATCCGGACCGCCAAGCTTTGAGCCCGCCGCTCCTCCGCCGGGGAAATCCGTTAGGATCTCCTGCGGGATGTCTGAGCCGGCATCATCCATTCCCCACGAGAGCTCGCGGCCGCGCGACGCCGGTCCCTCGGAGTCGGCGGTGACGTTGCGCCGCCTCCGGTGGATGGCCATCCTAGTTGCCCTGGTGATGGCCGTCCTCCTCGACCAGTCCCGCCAGGCCTTCTATCCCTTTCTCCGCGACTGGCCGGGCCGCATCCTGCAGGGGACCCTGGTCCTGTTCAGCCTGATCTTCCTGATCGGGGCCCTGTTCCACGTCATCGACAAAATGCAGCGCAAGCTCGAGCGGCAGAACCGCGAGCTGCTGGCGCTGCACGAGGCGGGGCTCGACGTGCACAGCGAGCTGGCCCTGGAGCCGCTCTTCCAGAAGGTCGTGGACCAGGCGCGCCTCCTCCTGGACGCCCGCTATGGCGCGCTGTCCCTGATCGACGGCCAGAACCGCATCGAGGTCTTCACCGTCTCCGGCATCACCCCCGAGCAGCGCGCCCGGCTCGGCGACCCGCCGGTGGGGCACGGCCTGCTCGGAGTGGTGCTGCACGAGGGGCACCGGCTGCGGCTGCCGGACATCAGCAAGGATCCGCGGTCGGTGGGCTTCCCGCCGAACCATCCACCGATGCGCTCGCTGCTCGCGGTACCGCTACCCTGCAAGGGACCCTTCCGCGGCAATCTCTATCTGGCGGAGAAGCAGGGGGAGCCCGAGTTCACGGGCGAGGACGAGGAGACGCTCACCCGTTTCGCGGTCAAGGTCGCCCTGGCGATCGACAACGCCCACCTGCACCGGCAGCTCAACACCCTGGCGGTGGCCGAGGAGCGGATGCGCATCGCCCACGAGATGCACGACGGGCTGGCCCAGGTGCTGGCCTACGTCAATACCAAGGCGCAGGCGGTGCGGGAGTTCCTGCGCGGCGGCCGCAACGAGGAGGCGGAGAGGCACCTGGAGCAACTCGCCGCCGCGGCGCGCGAGATCTACGCCGACGTGCGGGAGTCGATCATCGGCCTGCGCTCCGCCGGCTCCGGGCGGACCATGAGCGAGGCCATGGCCGAGTACGTGGCGTCGTGGGAGCGGCAGGCTGGCATCGAGTGCGACCTCGCCGTCGATCCCGAGCTGCGCCTCGCCGCCGGGCCGGAGTTGCAGCTCCTGCGCATCGTCCAGGAGGCCATGGCCAACGTCCGCAAGCACGCCGCGGCGAAGCGGGTCGAGGTACGGATCGAGCGGTTGGACGGCCGGGTGGTGGCCACGGTGGAGGACGATGGCGCCGGCTTCAATCCGGCCGAGACGCGGCGCTCGGAGTTCCCCCGGTTCGGCCTCGCCACCATGCGCGAGCGCGCCGAGAGCATCGGCGGCTCGGTCCAGCTCGACACCGCCCCCGGCGCCGGGACCCGGGTGCGGGTCGAGATACCCTATCCAGCACCGAACCAGAGCCCAGCCGAGGGGAGAACCTCATGAGAATCCTGATTGCCGATGACCACGCCCTCTTCCGCGACAGCTTGAAGAGCCTCCTCTGCGCCCGCGGCCTGGAGGTGCTGGGAGAGGCCCGCGACGGGAAGGAGGCCGTGGAGCTGGCGCGCCGGCTGCAGCCGGACGTGGTCCTCATGGACCTGGCCATGCCCAACGTCGACGGCCTCTCGGCCACCAAGCTGATCAGCGCCGAGATGCCGCAGGTCAAGGTGGTCGTGCTCACCGCCTCGGACGAGGATGCCAAGCTCTTCGAGGCCATCAAGTCGGGAGCTCAGGGTTACCTGCTGAAGAACCTGGAGTCGGAGGAGTTCTTCGCGCTGCTCGAGGGGGTGGGCCGGGGGGAGCCGGCGCTGACGCCTTCGCTAGCCCGCAAGCTCCTCCAGGAGTTCGCCCGCCCCACCCAGGCGCCGGCGCCGCCGCAGGACCCCGACGCCCTCACCGACCGCGAGCGCGAGGTGCTGGAGCTGCTGGTGCGCGGCGTCACCTCGAACCGCAAGCTGGCGAAGCAGCTCGGCGTCAGCGAGAACACCGTCAAGTTCCACG
>DASPJI010000452.1:0-2892 GCA_035628695.1 Thermoanaerobaculia bacterium
GAAGCCGTAGAAGTCCGGCGCCACCACCCGGTAGGACTCCGCGAGGCCCGGCATCACCTTGCGCCAGCCGTAGCTCGACGCGCCGAAGCCGTGCAGCAGCACCACCGCATCGGCCGCGTCGCCGCTCCCTGCCTGCTCCACGTGGACGAGCCCGCCGTCCACCTCGACGAACTCCTCCGCCGGCACCTGCCGGCGGACCTCCTCGAAGGGCCGGAGCGAGGCGCAGGAGGTGAGCAGCAGAGAGAGCGGGGCGAGGAGCGTCCAGCGGCGCACGCGGGGAGTGTAGCGCATGCCCCGCCGCGGTGTTGGCGGCGTGGGCGGCGTTGGCGTGTGTCCTGCAGGCTTTCATGGATGAAGGGCTCGCCTTCGGGTGCGCCGGGGAGAAGGAGCTCCTGGTGCGACGATCCATACGAAAAATGATCCTCTTGGCTTTCCTGGGAGCCGCCCTGCCGGCGGCGGCGCAGGACGGGTGGGTCTTTCAGGCCTCTCTCGGCGCGGTGGCCAATCTGGAGACGCCGCTCACCATCCGCCAGTCCGGTTTCGAGGAGATCGAGACCGGCGGCGCCGAGTACGAGACCCGGCCCTTCGAGAGCCCGGTCTACTACTCCCTCCGGGCGGGCCGCTGGCGGGGCGGCGTCGGGTGGGAGCTGGAGCTGATCCATCACAAGATCTATCTCCAGGACCCGCCGCCGGAGGTGCAGCACTTCGCCATCTCCCATGGCTACAACATGGTGACGGTGAACCGCGCCTGGGAGAGGGGCGGGTTCGTCTGGCGGGCCGGCCTGGGCCCGGTCGTGGCCCACCCGGAGAACCAGATCCGCGGCCGGGTGCTGAGGGACGCCGGCTACGAGCTGACCGGTCCCGTCGTCCAGGCCGGGGTGGAGAGGCGTTTCGTTCTGGGAGAGCGCTGGTTCGTGTCGCTCGAAGGCAAGGCGACGGCGGCCCGCGCCGAAGTATCGGTCGCAGACGGCGAGGCAGAGGTACCCAACGCGGCTTTGCACGGGCTCCTGGGTATCGGGTACCGCTGGCGCCGGTGAAGTGAAACATCGAAAGGCGAAGGGGGACGTCATGCCCGATTTGAAAAAGTGGAAATTACAAGGACTGTGGGTGCTCGCGTGTGCCTTGACGATCCAGGGGTGCGCTTCGAGCGGCAGGGCCGGCGGGGCCGGAGATCAGGTCATCACCGCGACCCTGGCCGATGTTGGAAATACGCTCCAGGGCACCACGACCGAGCCGGTCGTGATCCACATCGAGCAGTTCTCCAGTCCGCAGGAGGTCCAGCAGCTCGCGAACCTGCTGGCGGAAAAGGGGCCGAGCGCCGTGCAGGACGCGACCTGGAGGCTGGAGAAGGGTTGGATCCGCGTCGGTGGCAGTCTCGGTTACCCGCTGGCGGTGATCACCAGGCGTCCGACGTCCGAGGGGCAGAGGATCACGATCCTCCTGGACCGCCCGGTCACGTACCGCGAGCAGTGGCAGAACCTGCGCTCGGCGGACTATCCCTTCGGCTACATCGAGCTGAACCTGGACCGGAACGGCCGGGGTGACGGGCAGTTCATCCCGGCCGGGCAGATCCGTCTGAGCAGCACCGGTGCCCTGGAGGTGGTGCAGTACGGTTTCCAGCCGGTCCGGCTGCTCAACGTCCAGGTCCAGCGCGGGTAGGCTCGGCCCGCATCAACCTCCCGGTTGCGCCGCGGGAGCCGCGGTCAGGTCGAGCGCCGTGGCTCCCCAGCGTCCGCGGGCCAGGTCCTCGACCACCACGGCGGCCTTGCGGGCGCCGGTGGGGGGCTGGATCCGCAGCGTGGTCTGCCAGGCTTTCCCGAGGTCGGCCTCGGGTACGACGGTGTGCTTCACCTCCGAGCGGTTGTCGAAGGCCACCGAGATGCGGACCGGGCCGGCGGGGGCGGCCGCGGTCGCAGGCAACGCCGGCAGCCGCAGGCGCAGCTCCTTTCCTTCCAGTCTGGCTTCGACCGGCACGGCGCCGCCCGTCATCGAGGTGCCGCCGGCCAGCAGCCTTGCCCGGGCGGCGGCGAGACCTTCGGGCGTCGAGGCCATGACCCAGCGCGGGCCGCGCAGCGGGACCTTGGACGAGGGGAGCCGGACCTCGACCCGGCGGAGCGAGCCGTCCGGGATCTCGGGTGCCTGGAACCAGACCCTCCAGCGCCCGGCGAGCCCCTGGAGGGCGGGGCCGAGCTGCTCCTCGACACCCAACACCGTGCCGGCCGTGGGTTGGACCAGGGTCATCAGCGGCGCCGAGTCCGGCCGCGTCAGGACGTCGACCACGGGCTCGTGCCGCAAAGGCCCGCGGCCGGTGCCGCCCATGGGGATGACCGGCGGTACGCCGGTGGTGTGCCGGCTGGGGCCGGACATGACGCGGATGCGCTCCGTGTCGTTGACCTCCACCCGCTTGCGCTCCTGCGGCTCCCGCATCGGCACCGCGAACGTCACCAGGCCCCGCGCCGCGAGGACGCGGGCCGTCTCGCGCAGCGCGGCGGTGGCCGTCCCCGGTGGGCCGGGATCGTCGGCCAAGGCGGTGGAGAGGAGATCGGCCTCGCCGGGCGGAGGCACGAAGGCGTCCATCACCAGGAACAGGGCGCCGGCGCCGGTGCGCGGCCGGTCCGCGACCAGAGTGACGAGGCGGTCGAGCTGGCGGCGCAGGGCGGCGGTCTCGGGCGCCACGGACCCGCCGGCCTTGTTCGCCTTGGCGGCCCGCGAGCCGTCCTGCCGCGCCTGGGCGGCGATGGCGCCGAGGGCATCGGAAAGGGCCTGGGCCTCGCCCGTGGCCGCGAGGGCCACCCGCGGCTCGGGGTCGGCCACCACCACCTCCACCGTACCCAGGCCGGTGAGCTCGCGGGCCTTCCGGGCCAGCGCCAGGGAGGCATTCAGCACCGTCTC
>DASPJI010000453.1:0-5056 GCA_035628695.1 Thermoanaerobaculia bacterium
GTCCGAGAGGGCGCCGTAGAAGACCCAGTAGTGGCCGTTGACCGCGCGGCCGTCCAGTACCTTGACCACCAGCTCGGCGTTGTTTTCGTCGAAGAACCAGAAATAGCCGGAGTCGCCGGTGAGGGCCACGGGCTGCCCCACTCCGGTGCGGCCGGCGTGGTCGGCCCAGCGCACCCCGGCCAGGAAGCGGCCCCCCTGGAGCGGCAGGTCGAGAGGGACGGGGGCGTCCAGGAACCGCGCGAAGAGCCCCTGGCTGAAGCACTGGTGAGGAGCGCCGACGTGCGGGGGCAACTGCCGGCCGCCGGTCCCCCAGGCGACGAGCGCCCGGCCGGCCGGGTCCACCGCGAGCCCCGGCGAGGTGGTCGGGTCGAAGAAGGTGAAGCGGGCCGAAACCGGCTCCTGCCCTCCCAGGGGATGGCCGTCCGGACCGAAGCGCCGGAGGTAGGCCTCGGCCCCGGGCAGTTGGGGGATGGCCCGTGCCCCGAGCCAGGCCACCAGAAAGTTGCCGGCGCCGTCGGCAGCCACCGACAACCCGGAGAGATGATCCCAGTCGCCGAAGTCGATGCGGAAGGCGGGACCCAGGGGCTCGGCGAGGGCCGTGTAGAGCCGGCCACGCAGCAGGAGGCCGTTCTCCGGCGTCTGCTCCCGCCAGGCGACGAAGACGCGGCCGGCGGCCCCCACCGCCAGGGCGAGGCGAGGGAGCCGCTGGTCGTAGGCCGGCACGGGATCGAAGCCGAGCTCGCCGACCTCCGGGAAGAGGAGGCCCTCGCCGGGCCGCCAGTAGATCAGGCCCAGATTGGCCCCCGACAGGGCCGGGTCGCCCCAGTCCCGCTGGAACCCATCGATGTAGGTGATCGCCAAGCCGGAGCCGTGAGGCACGACGGCGGGGTCATAGGTCCGGGACGGCGGATCTTCGGGGATGCCGGAAGAGGCGATGACGACCTCCAGGGGCCCCCGTGGCTCGCCCGCTACGGTGTAGCGGCGCAGGTAGATCGCGCCGCCATCGGCCCAGACCACCGCGAAGCCGCCGCCCGTCTCCGCGGTCACGTCCACGCCCCCCTCCGGGAACCGCGGCCCGATCTCGAAGACGCCGCCGAGGGGCGCCCCCGCGGGGCTGAGCAGCCGGCCCTTCAGGGCGCCCTCCAGTCCCCGGTCATCGCCCCACACCACCATGACCGTGCCGTCCGCATCGGCCGCCACGGCGGGCCGGCCCGCCAGGTCCGCGTCGCCGGTCAGCATCGTCTCGGGACCCAGCGGCCGGCCGCTCCGGTCGAAGACCCGCAGATAGACCGCCGAGCTCGCCAGCAGGGCGTCGGGACGCGAGCCGCCCCAGACCGCCACGAAGCCGCCGCCGGGCAGGAAGGCCACGTCCGGCGCCGTCTCGTCGCAGCGCGGCGCCTCGTCGAGGAGGAACTGCGCGGGCTGTGAGTCCCCCCGGACCGGCAGGCCGGGGACGACGGCCGCCGTCAGGAGCAGGAGCGAGAGCGCCGACAGTCCACGGAATCGCATGACATCCCTCCAGTCTCAGAACGCCGCGGTGTCGGCGCGGCTGCGGAGCTGGCCGGCCGGGTTGTGGTAGGTCCGCACCTGGCCGGTCAGGGTGTCGCGCACCAGGACGGTGTACTCGACGTCGCTGAGCGCCCCGTAGAAGACCCAGAAGTGGCCGTTGACCGCCCGGCCGTCGAGCACCTTGACCACCAGCTCGATGTTGTCTGGCCAGAAGAACCAGAGATAACCGCTGTCCGCCGTCAGGCGGACCCCCTGCCCGGCGCCCGAGGTCACGGGGATGTGCCAGGCCACCTCCACCTCGAAGCGGCCGCCGAGGCAGAGGCCGGGCCGGGGGACCACCGGCAGGTCCGGCGGGGAGCAGGGGCCGGCGCCGCTGCCGTCGGGAACATGGGAGCGCGCCGCCACGGAGGCGGTCGCCGCCACGGTGTCCGTCCCTGCCGCGGCGCGCGTCCCCGTCGGAAAGGCCGAGGTGTCGGCGCGGCTGGCGAGCTGGCCGGCCGGGTTCTCATAGGTCCTGGTCAGCCCGGTGGCGGTGTCCGTCACCTCGAGGGTGAAGGCGACGTCGGTGAGGGAGGCATAGAAGACCCAGAAGTGACCGTTGATCTCCCAGCCGTCGAGCACCTTGACCATCAGCTCGACGTTCTCCGGGCCGAAGAACCAGAAGGAGCCCGAGTCGGCGGTGAGCTGCGTGGCGCGCCCCTCGCCGGAAAAGCCGGAGTGGTCGGTCCAGTGGACCCGGACCTCGAAGCGGCCGTCCCGGAGGGGGAGCACGTCCGAGGAGACCGCGATCCGCCGCGCGTAGAGCCCGCTGCTGAAGCAGGCCTCCGCGTTGCCCTCCAGGTGATCGCCCGTCTGCCAGGCGACGAGGGCCTGCCCGCCGGAGTCCAGGGTGAGCGAGGGGCCCTCGAAGCCCCACGTGTTCCAGGCGTTGAACACCCGCCCCGCGGGCTGGCCGTTGGCCTCGATGCGGGCGACCGACCCGATGCTGAGGGCGGGCCCGCCGGTGTAGTGCTGCCAGGCCAGCAGGAAGTCCCCCTCCGGCGTCGCCACGGCGTCCGGGGCGGAGACGCTCGCCACGTCCCAGCCGCCGAATTCGATCGGGGAGCCAAGAGGGATCCCGTCCGTGCGGAAGACCTGGGCCCGGAGCACCGTCCCGGCCCCCGGGCGGCCCTGCCGGTTCCAGGCCGCCAGGACCTGTCCGGTGGCGTTCGCGGCCACCGCGGGACGGGGACGCGGCAGGTCGTCCTCGCCGAAGGGCTCGACCACCTCCGCCACCGGCTCGAAGGACGCCGCGGGCGAGGGAATGACCCCGAAGACGAGGGACCGCGTCCTCGGATCCAGATCCTCGTACGCCCAGGCCACCGCCACCCCGGACGCCCCGTAGGGCGCCACCGCCGGATCCTCATACGTAGGATGCGGCGCGATGGGGAAGGTCACGGACGAGATCACCTGGGGGGGCGCCAGGACCTGCCCCACGGTGCCGAGCCGCAACAGGACGACCGAGTCGTCGTGCGCCGTCACCAGCGCGAAATTGCCGTCGTTCGTCGCGGTCAGAGCGAAGCCGTTCGCGGCCTCGGAGGAGAGTCCCCGATCGGGCCCGAGGACGGCACCGGTAGGGCCGTAGAGCCGGCCCCGGACCTTCCCCGAGCTGTCCAGCCAGGCGACCATGAACTGGTCGGAATTGTTGACCGCCACCTCGGGCGAGCGGCCAGCATTGAGGGTGCCACTGACCAGGAACTCGGGATCGGGCAGTGTGCCACTCTCGCCGAAGAGGCGGGCGAAGATCCGCGGCTGGCTGATGGTTTCGGGCTCCGCCCCCTGCTGCCAGACGGCGACGAACCGGCCGTCCGAAAAGGCCGCGATGTCGGGCCGCCGCTCCTGGCAGGCGGACCCGGTGTCGAGCCGGAGGTTCTCCGCCCCGGCGGCCGCGTGGCCGGCGGCAACGGTGAGAAGGCAGGTCGTGGCCAGTACCTTATAGATGGAGCGCATGGATATCCTCCTGTCTCAAAATGCCGCGGTGTCGGCGCGGCTGCGAAGCTGGCCGGCCGGGTTGTGGTACGTCTTTACCTCATCGGTCTCGGTGTCGCGCACCAGGACGGTGTACTCGACGTCGGTGAGCGCGCCGTAGAACACCCAGAAATGGCCGTTGACCGCCCGGCCATCCAGCACCTTGACCACCAGCTCGATGTTGTCCGGATCGAAGAACCAGAGGTAGCCGCTGTCGCTGCTCAGGCTGACCCCCTCGGCGTCGCCGGTGCCGCCGTTGGCGGTCCAGGCCACCTCCACCTCGAAGCGGCCGTCGAGGCAGAGCCCCGGCCGGCGGGAGTAGCGCTGCAGCTCCGGCGGCGTGCAGGGACCTTCGGTGGGCTCTTCTTCGCCGGAGTCGTCGGGAAAGAGGAAACGCGGCGCCGTGGAGGCAGTGCCGGCGCCGGCTGCTGCCGTCGCCCGGAAGGCCGCGGTGTCGGCGAAGCTGGCGAGCCGGCCGGCCGGGTTCTCGTAGGTCCTGGTCTGCCCGGTGACCCTGTCCGTCACCTCCAGGGTGAAGGCGACGTCGGTGAGGGAAGCATAGAAGACCCAGAAGCTGCCGCTGACTGCACGGCCGTCCAGTACCTTCACCAACAGCTCGACGTTCTCCTGGCCGAAGAACCAGAAAGAGCCGGCGTCGGGGGTGGCGTCGGGGGTGAGCTGCGCTGCGTACCCCCCGCCGGAGCCGCCGGTGTGGCCGGTCCAGTGGACCCGGGCCTCAAAACGGCCGTCCCGCAGAAAGAGCACCCCCGGGGACGTCGGGATCTGCCGGGCATAGAGCCCGCTGCTGAAGCAGGTCTCCGCATCGCCCGGCAGGAGATCGCCCGTCTGCCAGGCGACGAGGGCCTCACCGCGGGAGCCCAGAGTCAGCGCGGGCCCCTCGAAGCTCCAAGTGTTCCAGGCATTGAAGACCGGCTCCACCAGCGCGCCGTCGGGCTCGATGTGGGCCACCGCCCCGATGGCGAGGGCGGGGCCCGAGGTGAGGCGCTGCCAGGACAGCAGGAAGTCCCCTCCAGGGGCCGCCAGGACCTCCGGCGCGGAGACGCTCTCCACCTCCCGGCCACCGAATTCGAGCCGCGGGCCCACGGGCTGCCGGTCCGCGGCAAAGACCTGGGCTCGCAGAACCGCCCCGACTCCCGGGCTGCCCTGCTGGTTCCAGGCCGCCAGGACCTGGCCGGCGGCGTTGGCGGCCACCGCGGGCCGGGGCCGCGGCAAGTCGCCCAGGCCGTAGGGCTCGACCACCTCCAGGACGGGCTCCGCCGGCGCCGTGCCCGGGGGGGCGATCCCGAAGACGAGGGTCCTCGTCATCTGTCCCTGATCCTCGCGCACCCAGGCCGCCACAACTCCGGAAGGGCCATACGGCGCCACTGCGGGGTCCGCAAACAGGGAACGCGGACCGGACGGCCACTCGAGGGCCCGGGAGGCGACCGGGGGCTGCCCCGTGGGACCGATCTGCCACAGGATGACCAGCTCCTCCATCGTCGTGACGATGGCAAAGCCGCCGTCGTGGGTGGCGGTCAGC
>DASPJI010000454.1:0-5122 GCA_035628695.1 Thermoanaerobaculia bacterium
CCCCGCTACACGTTCGACAGCTTCGTCTCCGGCCCGTCCAACCAGCTCGCCTTCGCCGCCTCGCAGGCGGCCGGCTCGGCCTACCCGCCCAAGTACAACCCGGTCTTCATCTGCGGTGGCGTCGGGCTGGGCAAGACCCACCTCCTCCACGCCATCGGCCACGAGATCCTGCGCAACCGGCCGCACCTGCGGGTCCTCTACCTGGCCGCCGAGCAGTTCGTCAACGAGCTGATCAACTCCATCCGCTTCGACCGCATGCCCGAGTTCCGCGAGCGCTACCGCACGATCGACGTCCTGATGATCGACGACGTGCAGTTCATCGCCAACAAGGAGCGGACGCAGGAGGAGTTCTTCCACACCTTCAACACCCTCTACACCAGCCAGAAGCAGATCATCTTGTCGTCGGACTCGTCGCCGCGCAACATTCCCACCCTGGAGGAGCGCCTGCGCAGCCGCTTCGAGTGGGGGCTGATCGCCGACATCCAGCCGCCGGACCTGGAGACCAAGATGGCCATCCTCCAGCGCAAGGCGGCGAGCGAAGGGGTGCAGGTGCCGGACGAGGTGGCGGGCTTCATCGCCCAGCAGGTGCGCTCGAACATCCGCGAGCTCGAAGGCCTCCTGACCCGCGTCGTCGCCTACGGCTCGCTCACCGGCAAGCCGGTCACCCTCTCCCTCACCCGGGAGACGCTCAAGGACATCCTCCCTGAAGAAGGAAGGAAGCCGCCGGCGACAGAGATCATCAAGGCGGTGGCCCATCACTACGGCCTCAAGCTCGCCGAGATCAAGAGCAAGAGCAACTCGCGCCAGGTCGTCATCCCGCGCCAGGTCGCCATGTACCTGTGCAAGAAACTGACGGACCTCTCCTACCCGGAGATCGGCAAGCTCTTCAACGACAAGCACCACTCCACCGTCATGTACTCGGTGGAGAAGGTGCAGCAGACCCGCCAGTCGGACCCCGAGTTCGACCGCACCCTGCAGGCCTTCGAGCAGCAGTTCTCCTGATCCCCTCCGGATCGCCTCCCGTTCCCCCTCTCCGGCCCGGCGCCGGCACAGGGATTGCTTACCCGAAAAACGGGGGCCATGCCCCGTGGGGAAAACTTGTGGAGCACCTTCCGGAAGGCGCTGTGGAGCGCCTGCGGATTTTTTCCGCCCCTCCGGTCCTCCACAGCCGCTCCGCAGACCTTCCACAGCTTCCGCACAGTACCCTTGCGGACTCCCAAAGTTCCCCCTTACAGTCACTTAGCCCGGTTTTCCTCATTTCCGCAGGCGCCTTCTACGAAGACGGCTATGCTATATTCAGGTCTCTTCTAGTATGGAGAAGGTGAATGGAGATCCGCGTCCCAAGGAGTGAGTTCGTCGGCGAGCTGGCACCCATGCAGGGGATCGTCGAGCGCAAAACCACCATCCCGATCCTCTCTCATCTGCTGCTGACGGCCCGCGGGGACAAGCTCCACCTCGCCGCCACCGACCTCGACGTCTCGCTGACGTCGGTGTGCGAGGCCGACGTGCGCCAGGAGGGGGGCATCGCAGTCCAGGCCAAGAAGCTGATGGAGATCGTCCGCTCGCTCGGCGGCGACGAGGTCCACCTCGTCCAGGAGGAGCCGCGGGTGCTCACCATCAAGGCCGGCCGCTCCCGCTTCAAGATCCACGGCCTGCCGCCGGACGACTTCCCCACCCTGCCGGTGGTGGAGGACAGCCAGCAGGTGGAGATCCCCTTCGCCAGCTTCCGGCGCATGGTGTCGAAGATCCTCTTCGCCGTCTCCGCCGAGGAGTCGCGCTTCCAGTTGAACGGCGCCCTCTTGAAGCTCAAGGACGGCGGCCTCGAGCTGGTGGCGACCGACGGCCACCGCCTCGCCCTGGTGGAGACCAGCCTCTCCGACGGCGGCGGCAACGACTCGGTGCTGGTGCCGCGCAAGGCGCTCCAGGAGCTGCAGCGCATCGAGGGGGACGGCAGCCTCGCCTACCGGCGCGGCGAGCACCACCTCTCGTTCCGGCTCGGCCGCCGGGAGCTGATCTGCCGCATCCTCGAGGGGACCTTCCCCGACTACGAGCGGGTGATCGCCAAGGACAACGACAAGAAGGTGCTCTTCGACCGCAAGCCGCTGTCCGAGGCGGTGCAGCGCGTCGCCCTGCTGACCGGCGACCGGGCGCGCGCCGTGCGCCTGCAGTTCGGCGGCGAGCAGCTCGTCATCACGGCGGCCAACCCCGACCTCGGCGAGGCGATGGAAGAGCTGGCCTGCGCCTACGACGGCCCGGAGTTCCGGCTCGGGATCAACCCCGACTACCTGATCCAGTTCCTCGGCGCCGTCGACACCGACCGCATCCGTCTCGAGCTCAAGGACGAGAACACGCAGTGCGTCGGCTACCCCGTCGAGGGGCCGGACGCCCGCTACCTCTGCGTCATCATGCCGATGAGGATCTGAGCCCCGCTGCCGAGACCCGGCAGTGAGGTCTGCCCGGCGCAGGCGGCTGGCAGCGTGGCCGGGAGGGAGGGAGAGCGCACACGAGGGAGCCGAGCAGGGCAGACCGAACGACAGGGCCACTTTTGCTTTCCCAGCTCACAGTTCAGGGATTCCGCAACCTCGAGCCGCTGGCCTGGCGGCCCGAGGCGGGGTCCCACCTGCTCCTCGGCGGCAACGGCGCCGGCAAGACCAGCCTCCTCGAATCGGTCTACGTCCTCGCCACCACCCGCAGCTTCCGGGCCGCCCAGATCGCCGACTGCGTGCGCCATGGCACCGGCTCTTTCCACGTGCGCGGGGAGGTAGAGACCGACCGCCGGGCCACGTTGGAGGTGGGATGGGTGCAGGGGGCCCGCAGCCGTTCGGTCAATGGCAAGGTGACGGCGCTGGCCGAGCACCTGGCCGTGCTGCCGGTGGTCGCCTGGACCGCCGCCGAGGCCCAGGTGGTCATCGGCGCTCCGGGGGCCCGCCGGCGCTTCCTCGACCGCGGCGTCATCGGCATCCGCCCCCCCGCCCTGGAGGTTCTCGGCCGCTACCGCGAGGCGCTGCGCCAGAAGCGGCAGCTCCTCGCCCGTGGGGAATCCGGAGTGGAGATCTGGAACGAGCTCCTGGCCACCGCGGCCTTCGAGGTGGCGAGCCTGCGCCACGCCTACGTCGAGCGGCTGCGCGAGGCGCTCTCCGGGGTGGTCGCCGCGGCGGGGCTCCCCTTCCCGCCGGTGGAGGTCCGCTATCGGCCCTCTCCCTCCCGGGCCCTGGAAGGAGTGGAGGCGATCGCCGACAGCCTGGAGAAGGTCGCCGACCGGGAGCGCCGCCGGGGGACGCCGCTCCTCGGGCCGCAGCGCGACGACCTGGAGATCCTCTGGGGCGGGCACGACATCCGGCGCGTCGCCTCGGCCGGCGAGAGGAAGGCGCTGTCGCTGCTGCTGCTGGCGGCGCACGGCCGGGTGGTCGAGGGGGCGGGGCGCCTCCCGGTCTACCTGCTGGACGACGCCGACGCCGAGCTCGCCCCGGCCACCCTGCACTCCCTCTGGGGGGTTTTCCAGGGGGTGCGGCAGCTCTTCGCCAGCTCCAACCGGCCGCAGGTCTGGCTCACCCTGGAGGTCGGCCGCGTCTGGGAAATGGAACGGGGGCGTTTGATTGTTCTAGAGAGTTAGAACGGTTACCCTGCGCTGGCGTAAGCCGTTGAATTTTCTAGGCTCTAGCCCTCGCTTCCGGGGTCCCGGGTGTGGTATGATTTACACACCTCGGCTCCTCCCGTTCCTCGAGGGGCTCAGCAATCAGGCACAGCGGAGACAAATGTTTTGGTGAATCCAGAGTCCACCTATACGGCTGAGAACATCAAGGTCCTCAAGGGCCTCGAAGCGGTGCGCAAGCGCCCGGGGATGTACATCGGCGACACCGACGACGCCTCCGGCCTTCACCATATGGTTTTCGAGCTCGTCGACAACTCGATCGACGAGGCGCAGGCCGGCTACTGCTCGCGGATCGACGTCACGATCCACACCGACAATTCGGTGACCGTCGAGGACGACGGCCGCGGCATCCCGGTCGACATCCACAAGGAGGAGGGCCGCTCGGCCGCCGAGGTCATCATGACCGAGCTGCACTCGGGCGGCAAGTTCGACAAGAACTCCTACAAGGTGTCGGGCGGCCTCCATGGTGTCGGCGTGTCGGTGGTCAACGCCCTGTCGGAGACGATGGAGCTGGAGATCTGGCGCGATGGCCAGGTCTGGTTCCAGACCTACCACCAGGGGGTGCCCGACGGTCCCATCAAGGTGATCGGCAAGACCACGCGGACCGGCACCAAGGTACGCTTCTGGGCCGATCCCGAGATCTTCGCCGTCCTGGAGTTCCACTACGAGACGCTGGCCCAGCGCCTGCGCGAGCAGTCGTTCCTGAACCGCGGCGTCCACATCCACCTCAAGGACGAGCGTACGGACAAGGAGGCGGACTTCGCCTATGCCGGCGGCATCGCCTCCTTCGTCGAGTACCTCAACCGGAACAAGACGCCGCTCCACCCGCAGCCGATCTATCTCTTCGACCGGCGCGACGAGGGCGCGGAGCTGGTCGAGGTGGCGCTGCAGTGGAACGACGGCTACCAGGAGCTGATCTACAGCTTCACCAACACGATCAACAACCGAGACGGCGGCGCGCACCTGGTGGGCTTCAAGGCGGCGCTGACCCGCACGGTCAACGCCTACGCCCAGGCCTCGGGGCTGGCGAAGAACCTCAAGGAGAACCTGACCGGCGAGGACATCCGCGAGGGCCTCACGGCCATCGTGTCGGTCAAGATCAAGGACCCGAAGTTCTCGTCGCAGACCAAGGACAAGCTGGTCTCCTCCGACGTCAAGGGGTGGGTCGAGCAGGTGGTCAACGACAAGCTCGCCACCTTCCTGGAGGAGAACCCGCGCGAGGCGCGGCGCATCGTCGAGAAGTGCGTCGAGGCGGCGCACGCCCGCGAGGCGGCGCGCAAGGCGCGCGACCTCACCCGGCGCAAGGGCGCGCTCGACGCCTCGAACCTGCCCGGCAAGCTCGCCGACTGCTCCGAGCGCAACCCCGAGCTCGCCGAGATCTTCCTGGTCGAGGGCGACTCCGCCGGCGGCTCGGCCAAACAGGGCCGCGACCGGAAGTTCCAGGCGATCCTGCCGCTCAATGGCAAGATC
>DASPJI010000455.1:0-14056 GCA_035628695.1 Thermoanaerobaculia bacterium
CGAGCCACGCGGCCGAAGCGGCTCTCGCGGTCCGCTGCGGCTTCCCGGCGGAGCGGATCGCCTACGCCCGCCCCGTGCTCACGCCGGAAGAGCTGGACGCGGCGCTCGGCCTCGGGGTGCCGCTCTTCCATGTCCACCATCCGGATGACCTGGAGAAGATCGAAGCGGCGGCGGCGCGGGCCGGCCGTCCGGTCCGAGTCTCATTCCGGCTGCGCGGCGCGGCGGGCCTCTCGCCCCTCGGGCGGCTCAACCGGCGTCTCGGGCTCGACGCGGACGAGATCGTCGAGGCCGCCAGGCGGGCCGTGGCGTCTCCCTGGCTGGAGCCGGCCGCCTTGAACTTCTATCTCGGCACCCAGCAGTCGTCGCTCGACGGCTTCACCCGCGTGTTCCGAGGCGTCCTGGCCCTCCTGAAGCGACTGGCCTCGGAGACCGGGGCGGGGCTCCACGAGGTGAACCTCGGCGGTGGCATCCCGTCGCCCACGCTGCGGCGGGTAGGGCCGCGCCATGTGCTCGGGCGTCTGCAGGACCGGCTCGGCGCGTCCTCCTCCGGAAACCTGGAGACGTTCGCCTCCCGGCTGGGGGAGCGGTTCCGCGAGCTGGTCGAGGCCTCCGGTCTCGCCGCGCCGCCGGTCCTCGCGGCCGAGCCGGGACGGTCGATCGTCGGCGACGCCGCGGTGCTGATCACCCGCGTCCGCGCCGTCCGGGGGAGCTGGCTCTTCCTGGACGCGAGCCGCAATCACCTGCCCGAATCGCCCGTGCTCTTCGCCCGGCGCATCCTTCCACTCTCCGAGGCTGGAAGGGGAGCCGAGCGCTTCTGGAACCTGTCCGGCTGCACCCTGAACACGCTCGACGTGCTCGACCTGCACCGCCGCCTGCCGCCGCTCACGCCCGGCCAGGGTCTCGCCTTTTGCGACGCGGGAGCCTATTCGATCTCCCGCGCGAGCCCCTATGCGGGGCTCGCGCCCGCGGTCCACCTCCTTGAAGCGGATGGAACGGTCCGGTTGGTCCGGCGGGCCGAGGGCGTGGAGGATCTGTGAGCGCCCTGGTCACGGGAGCCTCGGGGTTTCTGGGACGCCACCTGGTCAGGACCCTGCTGGACGCGGGCCGTCAGGTCGTGGCGCACACCCGCGATCCGGGGGCGCTCTCCGATCTGCGCCATCCGGCTCTCCAGGTCACCTCCGGCGACCTCCGCGATCCGGCTTCGTACTCTCCGTGGCTCGTGCCCGGGGCTTCGGTGTTCCATCTCGCCGCCGCGCGCAACGATCCCCGGGTTCCCCGCGTCCGTGCCCGCGAGATGGAGGAGGTCAACGTCGGCGCGACGGCCGAGCTCGCCCGGCGTTCCCTGGAGGCCGGGGTGGGGCGGTTCGTCCATGTCGCGACGGCCCTGATCCATGGTCCTTCGGACGGCGAGGGTCATCCGTTCGGCGCCTACATGGAGTCCAAGGCACGCGCCGTCCGGGAGGTCCGGCGGCTCGCCGGCGAGGGGCTGCGCGCGGTCATCGTCTGCCCGTCGATCGTGTACGGCCCGGATCACCCGTCCCACCCCAACCGGGTCACCTCCGAGGTCCGCCGCCTCTTGCGCCGGCGGGTGGTGCGGGTCGTGGGCGGCGGCCGGCAGGCGCGCAACCTGGTCTACGTGGACGACGTGGTGCGCGGCCTCCTGGCCGCCGAGCGCCAGGGCACCGTGGGCGAGGAGTACGTGCTGGGAGGCGAGGAGATCGCCCCCCGGGATTTTGGCCGTCTCGTCCTCTCGCTCGCCGGTCTCCGGCCGCTCGCCACGCTCTCGCTGCCCGCCGCCCCGGCGCTCGCCATGGCGCGGATCGCCGACCGGATCCGGAAAATGGAGGCTGGAAGCGGTTACACTACCGCGGTCCAGGTGCTCCTGCGCGAGTGGCGTGTCAGCTCTGACCGAGCGGCGCGGGACCTGGAGCATCATCCTGTCTCGCTGGCGGGGGGGCTGGCGCAGACGCTCAGATGGATGGGGGAATCAGGTAGTGCATAGCTCGAGTTGGGATGAAGCGACTCGGGACCTGCGCGAGCGCCAGCGCCGGGACTGGGATCGGATCGCCGCGTCGGTGCGCGACTTCCACGCCGCACCGAGCACTCAATATTACCGGCGCTGCGAGATGGCGCTGCTGGAGCGGTCGGTGGGCAGCCTGCGGGGCAAGCGGGTGCTCAAGCTGGATCTCTGGAACGAGGCCTTCAACACGCGGATCCTCGACTGGATGCGCGAGCAGGGGGCGGAGGTGGTGGGGCTCGACATCTCCCGCGTCGTGGCCTTCCGGGCGCGCCGCAATTCGCTCTCGAACGGCGCCCGCTCGAACGGTCACGCGCCGGCCCTGCTGCGCGCGGACATCCGCGAGCTGCCGTTCGCGGACGGCTCCTTCGACATCGTCTATACGATGGGCACCATCGAGCACATCGACGAGTACCGGCAGGCGATCGGCGAGGTCCAGCGCGTGCTCAAGCCGGGTGGCCGTGCGGTGGTCGGCGTGCCGCACAAGTGGGACCTCTTCCTGCGCCCGCTCATGGTCTGGATCCTGGACGCCTTCGGCCAGTACCTCTACGCGCCGGAGAAGTCGTTCAGCGCCAGCGAGCTGCGCCAGGACGTCGAGCGGACCGGCCTGCGCGTGGTCGAACGCACGGGGATCCTCACCCTGCCGGGGTTCCTGCGGATGGCCGACCTCTTCTTCTATACCCGCGGCCTGCCGTTCTACCGGCTGAGCCCTCTTTTCCTCGCCCCCTTCCAGTTCGCGGAGACGCGCTGGCGCTGGCCGGGCCGTTTCGGGTACCTGCTGACGGTTGTCGCCGACAAGCCCTAGGCGGAGGAGCGCATGGAACTGTACCGTCACGTGCCGGGGTTCCTCTCCGCCGAGGAGGTGAGCCGGTTCCTCCGTCTGCTCGAGGACCACGAGGACCTGTACACCGAGGTGCACGGCCGGGGTGGCCTGGGCCCGCGCTACCGCGTCATCGACGGCGACCAGATCCATGAGATGTTGCCCGAGGTGGAGGCGCTCGGCGACCGGCGAGTCCGGCCGCTGGCCGAGGAGTTCGCGGGCCAGCCTTTGCGGCCCCTCGGCAGCTCCAAGCGTTCCATGCGCGTCCAAACCTATGAGCGGAGGGAGCACGGCTTCCGCTGGCACCTGGACGGACACGCCTACGTGGTCCTGGTGACGCTCCAGAATACCAACGGCGGGCAGACGCAGTTCATCTCCCCCGGCCTCACGCGCTTCCTGCGTTTCCTGCTTTATCCCCTCTACGCGTTCCCGCAGGTCTTCTCGATTTTCCCGCGCCGCGCCGTCACCGCTCACGCGGGGGACCTGCTGGCGATGCGCGGCGCCCGCGCCATTCACCGCGGCGTCACCCTGTCGGATCAAGGGGAGCGCATCCTGATCGCCTACACCTTCGACGCGCCGGACAAGAAGCCGAATCCGTTCCGGGATTGGATCGCCAAAAGGCTGAATTATTGAGTGCGCCGGCCCTCGTCTCCTTCCTCGCGGCGCACCTGCTGACCCTGGCCGTCCTGACCGCCACCGCCTGGGCGGCCGGCTCCTGGGTCAGGCTGCCTATGGAAGGCCGGGCGGAGCGGCTCGCGATTCCGATCGCGGCCGGGCTCGCGGTGCTGGCCCACCTCGGATTTCTTCTCGCCTCGCTCGGCCTGCTGCGGCCCGGGATTCTGATCGCTTTGATCGTGGCGATTCATTGCGCCGGCTTCAGGCGATGGCGTTCGGCTTTCGCGGATCTCCCCGATCGATCCGGACGGACGATAGCCCTCGGTCTCGTCGCGCTCGTGCCGGTTTTCATCCTGGCGCTCTATCCGCCGGCCGCTTTCGACGAAACCATGTACCATCTGCCCTTCGCCCGCGCCTTCGCGCTGTCGGGAGGGCTGCCCGCCACACCGGCGCTCCGGTTCCCGGTGTTCCCGGCGCTCGCGGAGCTGCTCCTCGCGGAGATGTTGTTGCTGGCCGGAGACGTGGCGACTCATCTCGTCGCCTTCGTCGCGGTGCTGGCGACGGCCGGCCTGCTGGTGGCCTGGGGCCGGAGGGTCTTCTCAGCCACGGCCGGCTGGATCGCGGCGGCGCTCTACCTGGGCAATCCGATCGTCGTCTCGCTGGCGGGCACGGACTACGTCGAGCCGCTCCTGACGCTCTTCGTCACCGGCGCGCTCTTCGCGGCCTGGAGCTATCGAATTTCGGGTGAACGGGCATGGCTGCTGCTCGCCGCCGGGCTCGCCGGTTCGGCGGCGGGCGTCAAGTACCTGGGGCTCTTCTTCGCGGCCGCCATCTTCACCGATATCCTGATCGATCGCCGGAAGCTGTCCGCGCCGTTGCTGTTCGCGGCTCTGTCCTTCGTGGTGCTCGCCCCCACGTACGCGCGGATCATGATCCATACGGGGAATCCGATCTTCCCGTATCTCCCCGGCATCTTCGGATCGACTCCCTGGGATCCGATCGCGTTGAAACCCTTGCGAGAGATGATGTCCTCCGAGACCCTGATCCGGTTCATCCGTCTCCCCTGGGACGTTGTCTTCCATCGCTCGGCCGTGGGGGAGCAGCCGCCGTTCTCGCCGTTCTATCTCCTGGGCCTTCCCCTGCTCCTCGCCGGCGCCGCGAGGGAGCCCCGGGTGCGCCGCCTCGTCGTGATGCCCCTCGTCTGGGGAGCCGTCTTCCTCTTCCTTCCCCGGGACTCCCGTTACCTGGTCCCCATCCTGCCGCCGCTGAGCCTGGCACTCGCCGGATTGATCAAGATCGAGAAGCGGTCCCTAGTAGCGGCGGTCTGCGCACTGGCCTTCCTGCCGGGTTGGCTCTATGCCGGCTACCGCATCGGACGGCAGGGACCGCTGCCGGTCAGCGAGGAGGAGAGGGACCTCTATCTTGCCCGCAAGCTGCCGCTCTATCCGGCGGTCCGTCATCTCGACCGGATCTCCTCCGTCGCCTACGCTTTCGAGGCCGAGAACATGAAGTATTTCTATGACGGGGACCTGCACGGCGACTGGATCGGCAGGGCCAGCTACAGACGATTGTTCCCTCTCGTCGAGACTCCGGAGGCCCTCCATCGGGAGCTGCGGGAGCTCGGAGCCAGCCACCTCCTGGTGAGCAAGCGAGCGATCCAGCCACGCAAGGGGGCGGATTGGCCGCGCTGGTTCAGGAAGGTTTACGAAGATCCGGCCGCGGAGGTGTTCGCGCTGGCCGGAGGCTCAGAGCGATAGCCCGGGATCTCCTTCGACGACGCGCCGCTCGAGGCGTGGCCGCTCACCCGCGTTCCACATCGGCACGCGATGAACGACGCGATAGCGGAGCGGGCCGCCGTCCGGGCCCTCGCTGCGCTCGAGCGGCCGGGGAATGCAGACGAGCTCGCATTCGGCCGCGTCCGCCGTCAGGTGCAGCGTGGCATAGCCGTGACCGCCCATGTCCAGGAAAGAAAGGTGCGGCGCCAGGTCCGGGTTCGAGGCGCGGCGCGCCTGCTCGGCATCGCCGCTGCGCTGATACTCCAGGCAGGCCCGCACGCCGTGATGCATCAGCAGGTTCACCATCGGCTGCTTCCTGCCGCCGACCTCGGTCATATAAAGGGCGCGCAGCGGGTGGTCCTGGGGGAATCGGTGCTCGAAGGCCTCCACCAGGCCGGGCGCGGAGATGGAGCCGGTGATGAACGCGGCGCCGACCGGCTCGAAGGGAGCGGGCGGCAGGGCCTTCGCGGCAAGGCCCGCCCAGAAGCTGTGCCGGTCGCCCGATACGGTCAAGAATCCGGTGATGCCCGCGTCGCGCACAGTGTCGTAGATCTGGCCGCGCTCCGTGTAGGCCGTGCTCCAGTCGCCACCGCCGCCGAAGCAGGCGTAGCCGTTGCCCGGCCAGGGCGTGCCCAGGCCGGCTGGGAGATTCTGCGGATCGGCCCGCCAGTCCAGGCTCCCCAGGGAGTTGCCCCATACCTTCCAGGTGGCGCGCGAGGCGCGCAGCCGGTCGAGGAACCACGCCTTCTGCTCAGCGCCGAGGATGGTCTGGGGCGCCTCATCCTTCCGGAAGTTCGGCACCTGGACCTCGCCGTAGCGGATCGTCTCCGGCGGCCGCCCGTCCGCGTAGGCCCGCCCGGCGTCGAGGGCCTGCATCATCTCCAACGGGACGAGCTCCGGAAAGTCGCCGCTCTGGAGAGGCCGCGCCTCCTCCCGGCCGTCCGGCACCTCGGAGCGATAGCTGTGCTGATCGGTGATCAGAAGCTCCAGGAATCGTCCCCAGCGCAGGGTGCGGTACGCCGTGAGGCTGCCGATCGCGGCGAGGTTGTTCGGCTCCTGTCCGAGCCCCTGCTCGTCGAACCGCTGGATCGGCGCGTTCTGCACCGGCGGCGCATCGAAGCGCTCGAGCGACGGCCCGCCCGCGTGGCTCACGCGCGCCGGCTGATATTCGAACCACGCCTGATTGGCCGCCACCTTGATCGCCTGGGCCGAACGCGCCTTGCCTTCGAAGCGCTGGAACGACTGCCAGCCCATCCACGAGAACTCGTGGTTGTCCCACATCGCGACGAAGGGGAGCCGCGCCCGCGCGTCCTGCAGGTCCGGATCGCGGAGATAGGCGCGGTAGAGCACGCGATAGTCGGCGAGGCTCGCCGGCACCCAGAACCCCGAGACCTTCTCGCCGTCGGGGAAGCGGACGGCGTCGCGCAGCCGGCGGTCGTAGCGGTGCCCGCCGGGGACCTCCTCGGGGTAGTCCACAACCTCATAGACGAAATCGCCGAGGTGGAGCACGAACGCGAGCTGGTCCTCGGGAGCGGCCCGCTCGTCCTCGAAGATCATGCGCCGGTAGGCGTTCTGGGCCCCCTCGCAGATGTTCTGGCAACTGACGAACGCGAAGCGGACCGGCCGCGGGTCGTCGTCGGCCGGCGCGGTGCGGGTGCGTCCGATCCGGCTGCCGTCACCCTTCTCGTCGATGAACCGGTACCAGTACGTGCGCCCCGGCCGCAGCCCGCCCACGAGGACGCGGCAGGTGTGGTCGGCCTCGAGGAGGGCGCGGGTGGGGGCCGTGGCGACCACGCGCTCGAAGCCCGGGTCCTCGGCGACCTCCACGGTCAGGGGGACAGCCGGCTCCGTCCCCCTGTCGGAGGCGCGCGTCCACAGCAGGACGCTGTCAGGACCGGGATCGCCCGAGGCTACCCCTTCGGCGAACCGGTCGCGGCGCTCGATCCAGGGCGAGCGCGAGCGCAGAGCGCGAGACCCCGCGCAGGCCCACGTCGCCCCCATGGCGGCCGCGGCGAGGATCAGCTCCCTGCGTGTCAGAGGTGCCATGGCTGCCGAGTGTAGCGGGCAGGCGGCGGGTCTTGCTAGTGCTCTGCCACCGTCCCTCAGGGACGGCGAGCTTCGAGCTGCTGAATCGCAGCCAGAATCTGCTGACGCTCAGCAGGGTCGCTCGAGCGCGCGGCGATTCGGCGGAGCCTTTGGATGGTGGCCTCAGTCGCGCTCGGAATCTGCTCCAAGACCTGATAGCTGGTCATCTGGACCAGGAGCCGCGGGCTCTCGAGTCCATCGAGCAGCTCTGGCACGGCAGGCGGGCCGATTGCCAGGAGCACTCTCGACAAGATGTCTCGAGTCATCCCTATTCTCATTCCCTGGCCCGCGGCACCAAGCAGAAAACCCCAATCGCCAAAAGCCTCCAGCGCATTTGGGTTCTGGGCCGGAGCTTGACGCTGTGCGGCTTCTGCCATAAGGCGCTCTGCTTCCACTGAATCGGTGGAGAGCTGGCCGAGAATAAAAGGGATCGAAGGCTGACCAATCTCGATGAGACAATCCATTGCAGAGACCATGAACGGCGTCTGCCACGGTGGCGCTCCCAGAAAGCCGGAGAGGATATCTATCCAATCGCCTCCAGTCGCTCGCCCCATCATTTCGGCAGCTATGACACCCGCCTCTTCGCCGACAGCTTTGACCACTTCGCGCGCTGCATCGCCACCGTAAGGAACCAGATTCTCGATGGCTTGTCGTCGTTGAGTGGGATCATCGCTCTTGAGATCGAGAGTCAGACTTTGAATGCGCTCTTCTTTCGCTACCCCCGGCTTCGCCATAACTTGTTTGGTGGTGGCCGTGATCAGGGTGGCCAAGGCCAGGAGAAAGGCCAGCACCATGGCGAGCCTGAAAAAGCGGTAGGTCTGTTCGCCGTTGAAATCCCCCGGCCTCGCTTTCCGGATGACGGTGGACATGATGGCAAAGAAGATTCCCAAAGCAAAGGCGACGAGGCTCCAAACACCCCAGGCACTGCCGAGCACTCTCACGAGAGTTTCAATATTCGTCATCCACCTCACCTCGTGGCTCTTGGTTGCAGCCCCCGGCTCCACGCTCTGTGGAGCATCCGCCGTGATAACCGTATCCGGGCGATCGCGAGAGCTCGAGCCCTCCGGGCTCTGAAGCAGCAGCAGGCCCGCCGCGAGGCAGAGGGTGACTACCATGGCGGCGGCGGTCCATCGTTTCCTGACCGGCCGGCGCGGTTCGAAGAGCTTTCCGTCCGGGGCACGCAGAAAGAGGGCCGGCGTCGCCCACTCGGCCGAATCGGGGAGGTCGCTCCGGATCGCCAGGCGCCCCTCAGTTACGGCAGCATCGATAGGGTCGCCCAAGGAGAGGCGGCGATAGAACGCAGTACTAAAGGAGTTGGCCGCGCGGTCCGAGATGGGGAACTGCATTGCGACCACCGACGGGAGGCCTGCGCGGAGCAGAGCCGTGGCAAGGCCGCCGAACGGGCCGGGAGCCGCCAATTTCGCCGTCTGACAGGCGTTCAGAACGACGAGACGAAGCGAGGCAACTCCCCGGAGGAGATCGGCAAGCGCTGGCCCCTTTACCGGTGCCGGCCCTCCCGCCTCGTCCTCCAGATAAAGCAGTCCCGCCCCGGTAGTCTGCTCGAATCCGCCATGCCCAAGGAAATGGAGGACGTGGAAATCGCCGGCGAGAAGCGTCTCGCGCAGAGCTTTCAGCGTGGGCGTGGCGAGGGGAATCATCTCCATGCCCTCCTGCCGGCGTCCCAGTTGGAGTAGGGCGTGTCGCTCCCGCTCCAGGTGAGGAAGTCTTCTGAGCCCACGCGGCTGGGCGGCGACCACGAGCACACGTAGCGGCCCCTTGAGCGAAGGTCTCCCTCCGGGTAGCGGCAGGTCCAGATGGCGGGCGATCGATGATCTGCGCTCGCGTCCGAGGAATGTCCCATCCTTGGCCCGGTACAGACACTCCCAGGGCAAGCCGTGGACGGCAGTCAGCCGCGGATCACCGAGGCCCATCTGCAGCTTGATCCTCAAACCCAAGTCTGGACGCGACCCGAGAAGCCCCAGGCTCTGATAGTAGAGGTCCCGGATCGGCTCGGGAAAGAGTGCTTGGAAGAGTTGGTCTCCGATCGCCCGCTGGCGGCTCTCGTCGTCGGCCGCTCGCGAATGCATGTCTCGATAGCTCTCTTCCTCGTCCAGGCACCGTTCAAAACCGATCGCGGCCTGCTGGACCTCCTCCTCGATTAGGGGCAACACGAACGGAGCCTCGGCCTGCCCGGCAGGCGACTCTACCAGACGCACGACGAGGCCGTTCCCGTCTCCGGTGTCGACACGCAGTGTCAGGTCGAGATAGTTCATGCTGGATCGCTAGAGTCTATGTCATGAGCACCGCGAGTGATCGCGAATCAGAGAGGGAACCCCCGCTTGTTGACAAAGAAACGAACGATCGTGCTATTATTGTCGTCGCAGAGAGGAGAGCTGACGATGCCCAAGAAGAGCGCGATCGGCCGTACGGTAGTCCTGAGCAGCTTGCGGGCGGGTCTCGCCGCCGCGAGCACGCTGTCCCCGCAGCTCGCCGGCGCCGGCGCCGCGCGCCTGTTCCTGAGCACGCGGCGGCATCCCATGCCGGAGTGGGAGCGGGCGCAGCTCGCGAGCGCCCGTCGTTCGCGGCTCGCGAGCGAGTGGGGGCCGCTCGCGGTCTGGACCTGGGGTCCCGAGGACGCTCCGGCCATGGTCCTGCAGCACGGCTGGGAGGGGAGGGGATCGCAGCTCGGCGCCTTCGTGCCGCCGCTGCTCGCCGCGGGCTATCGGGTGGTCGCTCTCGACGGGCCGGGGCACGGCGACTCGCCGGGCCGCAGCTCCTCGCTCGTCGCCCTGGGGCAGGCATTGCGGCTGCTCGGCGGTTCCCTCGGTCCGCTCGCCGGGGTCGTGGCGCACTCTGCCGGCACCGTGGCCGCGATCCACGCCCTGTCGCGCGGGCTCGTAGCGGACCGGCTGGTGGCGATCGCGCCGGGCGTCGACCTCGAAGCCTACGCGCGCGAGTTCGCCCGGATGTTCGGGCTGTCGGCCGCGGTGAGCCGCAGCATGCGGCAGCGCATCGAGCGCCGCATCGGAGTGAGCTGGGAGGAGCTCGATCCGCGCCGGGCGCCCGCGCACGTGCGCATCCCGCTCCTCGTCATCCACGACCGCACCGACCGGGAAGCGCCCTACGCCGGCGGCGAGGCCCTCGCCCGCGCCTGGGGAGCCCGGCTGATCACCACCGAGGGGCTCGGGCACACGCGCATCCTGCGGAATGAGCAGGTCGTGGCGCAGACGACGGAGTTTTTGTCGGTGCCGAAGGCGACGGCCGAGGTCTTGGTATTGGCGACGGAGTACGCTTCTGCCGCCAGGTAGTGCCGCCAGAGGGTCGAGGATAAGCTTATCTCGGCTCCGCTGAGCTTAGTGGGGACGACCTAAGCTTAGTGGGCGCGTTTAGGATTAGCCAGGACGACTTAGGCTTAGATCCGGCTCGCCAAGCTCATAGGAGCCTCGCCAAGCCTATCTGGAACGACCTGAGCCTATCTGGAATACGCTAAGCTTATCCGGAACAGACTAAGCTTGTCTGCATCGAGCTGGCGTTAGCAGAGCCGGCTCAAGCTTAGTTGTGCCGGGGTAGGCTTGTCTCCGTCCCGCCAAGCCTCGTTGGACCCCGCCAAGTTTAGCGGGAGCGGGCTAAGGTTAGCGGGAGCGGGCTGAGGTTAGCTGCGGCGAGTTGACGTTAGCAGGACCGACTTGAGCTTGTGGATCCGGGGGAAAGATAGGATGGGGGCGTCACGCTACGGGAACGCCCCCACCCGGCTCTATCTATAAGGAAGGGATCTACCCGGCGGCGCCGCTCGCCGCCGTCCGCTCGTCCAGAATCGCGCCGCAGCGCTCGAGGGCGACCGCCTCCGCCGCCTCCAGCATCCAGGCGAGGGACTCCGGCGCTTGGAGCAGGTGAATGGCGACGTTCATGGAGTCGACGAGGGTCTCGTCGAACACCCGGAGCCGTCCGGCGACCTCCTCACCCCCGAGGCCGGGGAGGAGGAGGGGATAGGCGCCGTCCGCATCGGGCTGCTTGTCGATGCTGAGCAGCGGGTCCCGCCCCGTGCCGGGCAGCAAGGCGGCGGCAATGAGGGCCAGCCACCGGGACGGGAACGCCGCCACGGGGGAGAACCCCCGCACCAGGCTCTCGCCGATCCAGAACAGGCCGAAGCCCTCGCCCAGGACCTCCTCGATCCGCCAAGGCCCGGCGACATCGGCCTCGCCGGCCGTGGGCGGCTCGTCCCGCTCGGCCATCCGGCAAAGAAACTCCACAGTAAAGATGTTGGGGTGCACACCAGAGCTGATAGGCTGCTCGTAGCCTCGCATAGTTCCTCCTTGAGAGGATCTTCGTGGGGTTAGGCCTGGGGGAGAGCTCGAACTCTCTTCCGGGCCGTAAGCCAGCACCATGCCGGCCGCCCCTCCTTCCAGAGATGTTGGCTGGATTGACTGAACCGCTCTTCCGTTTCCCCTCGACACCCCCTTCTCCCGGGAAGATAGCGCGCCGGGTTGCTGCGGGAGAGGAGTATATAGGGCGGTGAAGGTGGAAGCAAGAGGGTTGGCGAAGATTGTGGTTAATCTTCGCGTCACCCCCTAAGACTGGTAGGCCTGAGGGAGCCCTAGTGACCGAAGGATCCTACAGGGGCAGGAAGTGGCCTGGTCACCAGGGCCTGAAGACCAGAGAATTAAGATCTATGGGCAGTGTCCCTGACAGCCCGCGGGGTACGTAACCGTGCAGTGTGCACAGCCGGGAGACTCATAATGGCAGACCTCCTCAGGGCAGCAATACGTGGCCTTGTTCCGGGAGCCTGGCGACCTGCCCGGCAGGAAGTTGGAGGTGCCGGGAAGCCAGGCGTCGGGGGCCAGGTCGCCATTGGTGTCGACGACCACGGGACCCGAGCTCTTCGTCATCGCGCTGTCCACGAAGCTCCACGGTATGGGTCTGGCCGGGAAGATGAAGCTGCCTGTGAGCTCCAGATTCCGCGCGCGCTGGCCTCTGGCGGGCTTCACGGGGATGAAGGTCATACGGATGTCGACCGCGACGGGCACAGTGAAGCTCCCTCCGCCTGCCTGCGTGCGCTGGAGGTTCATGGTGGTCACACGCTGCTTGCCGCTCAGCGAGATGTAAGTGTGGAACGCTCCGCAGGAGGTCTTGAGGGGAGCGATGCTTACCAGCGACAACGCCCGGAACTGGATGCGCGTCATGGCCCTGCCATAGTCGTCGAAGACAGCATCGTCGAGCCGCTCGACCACTGTGTCGGCCCCCTCGAGTTGCCCTGCGATCTCGGTCGCGAGGGGCAAGCCCTTGAGTTGGATCCGGCCACTGAAAGGTTTGGAGCTCTTGCAGAAGAATCCGGCGGGGATTGGATTCCGGGCAAAGTCATAGGAGGTCTTGCCGTCGGCGGCGGTGGTGAAGACGTCGATGCCGCGCTCGATCACGGGAGCAGCGGCCAAGGGGGAGAGGCTGAGCAGGAGCGACGACACGAACCCTACAAGGATCCTTCTGTTTCTCACGCACGTCTCCTTCGTCCAAAGGACAGTCAGGGCCGCAGGCACCACACCGGCGATGTGGTTGCGAAATCAGCGAGCATGACTCCGCGGCATTGAGCCATCCTCTATTTTATTTGGTGCTTGAGGAGAGCTTTTTCGCGCCCAGGGTATCAGCTGAGTCTTGTGAGTCTTGCGCGGAGTACGGGATCACCAGTGGCCGTTGTAGTATCGCCCGCTCATGGAGATCCAACCTCTTCTCACTGACCTCGTCGAGCGGGTGAAGCGTGTCCAAGGCGTCCGGGCCATCGTGCTCGGCGGGTCGCGGGCGCGCGGCACGCACACGCCGAAGTCGGACATCGACCTGGGCATCTACTACCACCCGGACCAGCCGCTCGACCTGCAAGCACTCGATCAGGCCTCGGCCGAGCTCGACGACCGTCACCAACCGGGGCTCCTGACGCCGATCGGAGGATGGGGACCCTGGATCAACGGCGGGGGCTGGCTCACCGTTCAGGGGCAGCCGGTGGATTTCCTTTATCGTGATCTCGGCAAGGTCTCCGCTTGCATCGAAGCGTGCTGTGCCGGCGAGGTGGAGATGGTCTACCAGCCGGGGCATCCGCACGGCTTCTCCTCCTCTATCTATATGGCCGAGGTGGCCGCCTGCCAGATCCTCTGGGAGGCCGATGGTCAGCTTTCAGCCTTGAAGGAGCGGACCGATCCCTATCCGGAGCCCTTGAAGCTCGCGCTGATTCAGAAATTCGGCTGGGAGATGGGTTTCTCCCTGATGATCGCCAGGAAAGCCATCGAACGCGGCGATGTGGCTTACGTCGCCGGCTGCTGCTTCCGGTGCGTGGGCTGTCTTCTCCAGGTGGTCTTCGCCCTCAACGGGCAATATTGGATGAACGAGAAAGGCGCGGTGGCCTTGGCCGATACCTTTCTCGTTCGCCCGGCGATGCTCCGGGGGCGGATCGAAAAAGCGTTCACATTATTGGCCGCCGACCGGCTCGCGCTCACGGAGGCGATCGCCGTGCTCGACGAGGTGAAGCGCGATACGGACCTGTTGGCTACTCCAAGAACAGATCCGGCATGAGCGGCGCGCCGGGCTGGACGGCGTAGCGGTCGAGGTCGGTGATCCCGGCCCCGGCCAGCACGTCCTCGTCGATGAAGAAGTTGCCGGTGGTGCTGCGGCTGTCCTTGGTAAGGATGAGGTAGGCGGCGTCGGCCACGATCTCGGGCTTGCGGCAGTTCTCAGGCTTGATCCGCCCTCCCAGCATGGCAA
>DASPJI010000456.1:0-2100 GCA_035628695.1 Thermoanaerobaculia bacterium
GCGCGGTCAAGGCGCGCGGCGAGCAACGGCGCGCGCGCTCCGACTGGATGAAGGTCGAGCGCGAGCGCGGCATCTCCGTCACCGCCTCGGTGATGACGTTCGAGTACGGGGGGCGCACCTTCAACCTGCTCGACACGCCGGGCCACGAGGACTTCAGCGAGGACACCTACCGGACGCTCACCGCCGTCGACTCGGCGGTCATGGTCATCGACGCCGCCAAAGGCATCGAGACGCAGACCCGCAAGCTGTTCGAGGTCTGCCGGTTGCGCAACGTCCCCATCGTCACCTTCATCAACAAGCTCGACCGCGAGGGGCGCGACCCGTTCGAGCTGCTCTCCGAGATTGAGGAGACGCTGCAGCTCCACGTGACGCCGGCCTCCTGGCCCATCGGCATGGGGCAGAGCTTCCTCGGCTGCTACGACCTCTTCAACGAACGGCTCCTCCTCATGGACCGCAGCCGCCGCGACGTGGTCACCGAGGGCGAGGTCTGCCAGGGGCTCGACGATCCCAAGCTGGACCGGCTCCTCCCCGCCGGCGCCGTCGCCCGCCTGCGCGAGGAGGTGGAGATGGCGCGCGGCCTCTGCCCGGAGTTCGACCTCCAGACCTACCGCGAGGGGCACCTGACGCCGGTCTTCTTCGGCAGCGCGCTCAACAACTTCGGCGTCCGCGACCTGCTCGAGGGGCTGGTGCGGATCGCGCCGCCGCCGCGCCCGCAGCCCGCCGCCGACCGGGTCGTCGACCCGGAGGAGGACAAGGTCACCGGCTTCGTCTTCAAGATCCAGGCGAACATGGACCCCAAGCACCGGGACCGCATCGCCTTCGTCCGCCTCTGCTCCGGCCGCTTCGAGCGCGGCATGAAGCTGCTGCACGTGCGCTCCGGCAAGACGATGTCGGTGCACAACCCGGTGCTGTTCCTGGCGCGGGAGCGCGAGCTCGCCGAGGAGGCCTGGGCGGGGGACATCCTCGGCATCCCCAACCACGGGACGCTGCGCATCGGCGACGCGCTGACCGAGGGGGAGGAGCTGCGCTTCACCGGCATCCCCAGCTTCGCCCCCGAGCTGCTGCGCCGGGTGCGGCCCGAGGACCCGATGCGGGCCAAGCACCTGGGCAAGGCGCTGCTCCAGCTCGCCGAGGAGGGGGCGGCGCAGATCTTCAAGTCGCGCCGCGGCTCCGAGTGGATCGTCGGCGTCGCCGGCGCGCTGCAGTTCGACGTCCTCGCCGACCGCATCCGCACCGAGTACAACATCCCGGTGCATCTCGAATCGACCTCTCTCTACACCGCCCGCTGGGTGGAGGCCGACGACCCGCTGCTGCTCAAGCGTTTCATCAACGCCAACGACGGCAGCCTGGCCGAGGACCACAACGGCCTCCCCGTCTTCCTGGCCCGCAACGCCTGGCACCTGAAGAGCACCGGCGAGGACTGGCCGGGCATGCGTTTCCTCACCACCCGCGAGCAGGTGCAGTAGCGCGCCGAACCTCCGGGCGGGGTGAGGGGATCCACCCCGCCGCGGCGTTTCTCTCCTCGACCGGGCGAGAGCCCGCAACATCAAGGTAAAACACTACTTGCAGCCTATCGAGGCCCTATAAGGAGTTTTCGTGACCAAGCTCGCCGCTTTCGCCCTTACCGGCGCCCTGGCGTTCCCCGCGTTCGCCGCCGCCGACGTTCAGCCGATCGACGATTCCACCCTCCAGAAGGCCACCGCGCGGGCCTGCCAGCGGGCCGAGCGCGCCCTGCTCGGCTTCGAGGGCGAGTGCACCGTGACCTCCGCCGAGCGTCGCGTCCTCCGTGGCGACATCGCCGAGTACAGCTTCGATGTCCGTGTCGGCGCCGGGCCGTACGACGTGATCGGCGTCCACCGGGTGGTCCGCGAGAGCGCGCCCAACGAGCCCGTCAAGACCGCCCAGGCGGTGCTCTTCGCCCACGGCGACATCTGGAACTTCGACGCCGCGTTCCTGGCGAACCCGCAGCAGGCCCTCCCCGTCTTCCTGGCGCAGAACGGCCTGGATGTCTGGGGCATCGATTTCCGCTGGACCCGCGTGCCGGCCTCGGTGACCGACTTCACCTTCATGAAGGACTGGGGCATCGAGCAGGACGCCCGC
>DASPJI010000457.1:0-22754 GCA_035628695.1 Thermoanaerobaculia bacterium
AGACCGAGCGGGCGATCCAGCAGAACCTGCGGACGCTGACCGCCGGCCGCACGGCACTGATCATCGCCCACCGCCTCTCGACCATCCGTCACGCCGACCGCATCCTGGTCCTGCGCGACGGCCAGGTCGCCGAGGAGGGGGACCACGACGACCTCCTCGCCCGCGGCGGCACCTACGCCGACCTCTGGCACGTCCAGGCGGGGGATCTGGTGGAGAGCGGGGTGTGAGAGGCCTTTCCAGGTGACCTACCGTCATTAGTCTCTTCAGGGAAGGCCGCGCCTCGCGCTGCCGCATGCTAAAGTGGCGCCCGTTCGTACCCAATTCATGGACTCGAGGAGGACGATCTGGGGAACCACGACCTCAGCTATCGGCTGATGTTCTCTCAGCCGCGGATGATCGAGGAGATGCTCCGCGAGTTCGTCGCCGAGAGCTGGGTCGAGACGCTGGACTTCTCCACCCTGGAGAGAGTCAATGCCGACTTCGTCACCCCAGGGCTCAAAGGTCGCGAGGGAGACCTGATCTGGAGGCTCCGTCGCCAGTCCGGCCGGCTGGTCTATATCTATCTGATGGTGGAGTTCCAGTCCAAGATCGACCGGTTCATGGCCGTGCGCCTGACCAGCTACGTGAGCCTGTTCTACCAGGATCTCATCTCCCGTGGCGAGCTATCCCCCGCCGGCCGGCTGCCGTTGGTCATCCCTATCGTCCTCTACAATGGAGAGCCAGGGTGGTCGGCGCCCCTGGATCTCGCCGAGCTGATCGACTCGGTGGAGCCGGAGCTGGAGCCCTATCTCCCCCGGCTGCACTACAAGGTCATCGACGAGGGGAGCTACACTCCCGAGGAGCTGAGGCAGCGGCAGAGCGTGCCGGCCCTCCTCTTCTGGCTCGAGAAGAGCCGGAAGCCTCAGGATCTCAGGTGGGGCGTCCAGGGGCTGGTCGAGCGTCTCGACAGGCCCGGGGACGCCGGGCTGCGCCGGGCCTTTCTGGTGTGGCTGGATCGGGTCCTGATGCCGGACCATGACACTGTCGAGCGGATTCCGGAAGCTCTCGGACTAGAGGAGTTTCAAGACATGTTGGAGAAGAGAGTCCTCGAGTGGAATGAAGAGCTGAGAGAAGCGGGCCGCCAGGAAGGCCGTCAGGAAGGCCGCCAGGAAGGCCGTCAGGAGGGCCGCCAGGAGGGCCGAAGGGAGGGAGAGGCTGCGCTGCTCATCCGCCAGCTCACCCTGAAGTTTGGACCCCTCAGCGAAGAGACCCGGGGCCGGGTTCTCTCCGCGGACCCGGAGCTTCTGCTGGAATGGGGCGAGCGGATCCTCACCGCTCGCCGGCTGCCCGACATCTTCGGCGAGTGAGCCGGCCCCGGTCCGCCGCGACGGTCTACACCGCGATGAGAAGCGCCTGGCTCCTCCTCCTCGCCTGCCTCGCCCCCCTCTCCCCGGGAGCGATCATCGCTGCTGAGGCTCCCCGATACGACCTCGTGATCCGCGGCGGCACCGTGGTGGACGGCTCCGGCTCCCCCGGCTTCAGGGCGGACGTCGCCGTCCGTGACGGCAAGATCGCCCGGGTGGGGGACCTCGCGGGCGTCAAGGCGGCGCGGGTGATCGACGCCTCCGGTCTGGTGGTGGCTCCGGGATTCGTCGACGTCCACACCCACGCGGACGATCTGGCCGACAAGCCGCTCGCCGAGAACTTCCTGCGCATGGGGGTGACGACGATCGTCGCCGGCAACTGCGGCTCGTCGCCGGTGGACGTCGGCGCCTCCCTGGCGAAGCTCCGGCAAGGCGGCGCTTCGGTCAACTTCGGCACCCTGCTGGGCCAGGGGAGCGTCCGGCAGGAGGTCATGGGCGGCGAGCGGCGGGCGCCCACGGCGGCGGAGATGGAGAAGATGAAGGGGCTGGTCGCCAAGGCCATGGCCGACGGCGCCCTGGGTCTCTCCACCGGCCTCCAGTACGTGCCGGGCTCCTATGCCGAGCCGAATGAGATCGTCGAGCTCGCCCGCGTCGCCTGCCGGGCCGGCGGCCTCTACGCGTCGCACATGCGCAACGAGGGGACGGAGATCGAGGCCGCGCTCGCCGAGACCCTCGCCGTCGGGGAGGAGGCGGGCTGCCCGGTGCAGGTCTCGCACCTCAAGATCGACAGCCCCAACCGCTGGGGGGTGAGCGGCAAGGCGCTGGCGATGATCGACGCCGCCCGCGCCCGGGGCGTCGACGTGGCCGCGGACCAGTACGCCTACACCGCCGCCGGCTCCAGCCTCTCCATCCGCTTCCCCGATTGGGCGCTGGAGGGGACCGACGAGGAGGTGCGCCGCCGCTTCGCCGATGACGCCACGTGGCGCCGAATCGAAGCGGGTCTCCGTGAGCTGCTGGCCGCTCGGGGCTTTTCGGATCTCTCCTTCGCCACCGTCGCCGCCTACGAGCCGGACCCCTCTCTCCAGGGGCTGACCATGAAGCAGGTGGCGGAGAAGCTGCGCGGCGACGGCTCGGCGGCGTCCCAATTCGAGACCGCCCGCCGGATGATGCTCGAGGGCGGCGCCGGCATGGTCTACCACCTCATGTCCGAGGAGGACGTCGAGCGCGTGATGCGCCACCCCCGGGTGGCCGTGGCCTCGGACAGCTCGGTCCTCCCCTTCGGCGAGGGTCGCCCCCACCCGCGCGGCTACGGCAACAACGCCCGGGTGCTCGGCCACTACGTGCGCGACAAGAAAGTGATCGGTCTCGAGGAGGCGGTCCGCAAGATGACCTCCCTCCCTGCCGCTCACTTCAAGCTCGCCGGCCGCGGCCTGGTGCGGGAGGGGAACGCCGCCGACCTCGTCCTCTTCGATCCCGCCAAGGTCGCCGATCCCTCCACCTTCGAGAAGCCCCACGCCTACGCCGCCGGCTTCCCCTACGTGATCGTCAACGGCGTGCCGGTGATCGACGCCGGCCGGCACACCGGGGCGAAGCCGGGCCAGGTGCTACGCAGATAAGAGGGAGGCTGGCCTCCCGGACGGCTCCTGAGGCGTCCGAGCCTCGCGGATGCCGTCCGGACGCCGCGGATTCGATCCCGAGCGCTCGGGACGCTTCCCGGAGCGTCTGGATTCCATCCGGGCGGCTCGGACGCGATCCGAAGCGTTCGGGAAGCGTCCGGGCCGTTTGGACGCCGTCCAGACGCCCCGGATGACATCCGCGGCGGCCGGGACGGCATCCGGAGCGTCCGGATGAGATCCAGACCATCCGGGAGAGATCCGCGGCCTCTGGGGGCTCTCCGTCTCTCCCCGGCCGCACCGTCTTCTGAAGGAGCCATCCGTGTCGGTTCCCGAAAAGGAGACTGTGACCATGAAGAGACTGTCCCGTCTGTTGCTCGCCGCCGTCCTGCTCGTCGCCGCCGGCGCCATCCCGCACGTTTCGAACGCCGCCTCCTCGGTGGTCCCCGGCACCGAAGTCGCCGGCCCCGTCAAGCCGGAGCCCATCGCCTCGACCTGCGGCTACAGCCTCGGCGACGAGGAGAACGCCCAGTCGGACGCCGAGGGCAACGCCCACCGGTACTGCCAGGCCATGGGGTGCAAGGGCGCGATCATCACCACCGTTCATCCCGCGTGGACGGACAAGCAGGGCTACACCCACGTCTGCGTCACCTTCGCCTGCGACTGCTCGGTCGTGGTCGTCGCCGCGAAGTGAGCTGAGCGCTCCGGGCGGATCGATGGACCGCCCGGAGCGGCCGTCAGGAGCGGTCTTTGCCGGTTAGGATGAGAAGAGGCGCCGCTCACGTAGGGCAGCGAAAGCCAGAGAGGCGCGCACATCGTCCGCCGAGAGGTCTGGGAAATCGGCAACGATTTCCTCCGTGGTCATCCCGCCCGCCAGGTACTCCAGAATGTCGGCGACCGTGATCCTCGTGCCCCGGATGACCGGCTTTCCGCTACGCACCTCGGGATCGAGGGTGATTCGGTCCAGCAACTCGGGCATGACTTGCCTCCCTTCAGCCGACGCTGCAAGCGTACTCGGCCCTGCGGGGCAGGCAAGGCGCTCGAGGTGTGGAAACGAAGGCACCACCGACAGGCTCGGCCCGCCGGTGGTGCCTCTCTATCTAAAGGATGTCCTACCCGGCAGCCGCCCCGTCGGCGTCCTCGGCCCCGACCTCCGGCAGCCGCTCGTCGAGGATGGCGCCGCAGCGCTCGAGGGCAACCCCGCCCGCCGCCTCCAGCACGTACGCCAGACACTCCGGCGCCTGGAGGAGATGGATGACGACGTTCAGCGCGTCGACCGCCCGCTCGTCAAAGAGCTGAAGGAAGCCGACCGGAACGCGATCTCCGGGGCCGTCGCCGTCACCCCCGTCGCCGCCGTCACTGCCACCGGCGAGGGCGACGGGATAGACGCCGTGGGCGTCAGGCTGCTTGGAGAGGAGGAGGATCGGGTCCTTGCCGGTGCCGGGAAGGACGCCCGCCATGAGGAGCGCCAGCCAGCGGGACGGGAAGACCGCCGTCGGGGCGAAGCCGCGGGCCAGGCTCTCGCCCACCCGGAACAGGCCAAAGCCATGACCCGGGATGGGCTCGATCCGCCAAGGCCCGGCCACGTCGGCATCGCCGGCCGTAGGTGGCTCGTCCCGCTCGGCCAGGCGGCGGAGGAAGGTGGTGGTGAAGGCGTTCGGGAGGTGGGCGGAGACAGTGCTACTCTGAGAGAAGCTGGTCATAGTCCCTCCTTTGGACTATGGGCGGTCAGGCCCGGGGTGAGTTTGGCGCTCACCTTCGGGCCGCTAGCAGGATTGCCGACCGCCCTTTGCAGCGCTTCTACATCTGGATGCCTGCGACACCTTTGGAGCGACCGGAGGTCGCCTTTGGAGGTGCGAGGGAAGCATATGATAGGCGGGAGGGTGGTTGCAAGGGGTGCTAACGAAATTCTTCGGCTCGACGCATCAGGGCTGGTAAGATCACCGAGGAGAGGAGGATGTATGTCTCTGGCAGGGGCAAAGAGTGAGCCGATTCCTATTGTCGCCGACGCCGACGGGGTCCTGCGCGTCGAAGGGACTCGTGTCCCTCTCGCGACGGTCGTTGAGGCCTTTCGTGAAGGAGCGACCCCAGAGGAGATCGTGCTCCGATACCCATCGCTCGATCTGGCCGGTGTCTATTCTGTGATCGGCTACGTCCTCCACCACCGGGCAGAGGTGGATGCCTACCTCGACAAGCAGCGCCGTCAGTCCGAGGCCGTCCGGGCCGAGAACGAGGCCCGCTTCGATCCGACCGCAGTGCAGGAGCGCCTCATCAAGTGGCGGCGCCAAGCCGGGTGAACTGAATGCTGCGTCTGGCAGCGGACGAGAACTTCGATAACGACATCCTGCGCGGCGTCCTGCGTCGGTACGCCGAGTGATGATGTGCGCATCCAGGATGAAGACCTTGCGGAGCCAGTGACCTGCCCTGTAATGGGGCCATCGTGAGGTGCAGATTGGCTGAGGACTGATCATGGGGAGTGACGAGAAGATTAAGCCGAGCGATCTCTTTGATTTATTCAGCAGAATGAAAGGCGGCCTGGACGCAGTCCGGCGTGTAATGGGCGGAAGGATGAGCAGCACCGATATCCAGGTTACGGTATCACCTAGTGGAATATCGGTCCAGCCTTATTCCGCTTCTGTTCATGCCGGGGGCACAGTCAGGTGGAATGTAGCTGTCGAAGGAGAAGTTGCGCCATTTCGGCTTACAATATACTTTTCTGAAGAATCACCCTTTAGGTGGAGTTCGAGATCCCTCACGCTCAGGAGCGGGAGCGACTTCAGCAGGGGAATGTCAGTGTCTGCGTCAGCCACGCGGCCGGGTGATTATAAGTACGGGGTGAGGGGTGTGATTGTCGGAAGTGGCGAGCTCATCGATGACGACGACCCTTACCTTGAGGTGCTTGCCCAGCCGTAGGGTTTGGAGGAATCCAATGTATCCCATTGAGGTCATGGTCGCTGAGGCCGAGCTTGCCTCACTTCTGGATCGGGCTATGGTCTCACTCAACGCATTACAGAAAGAATTTTATTTCCACAGACCTTCACCGGAACTGGAAGCGCAGGTCGGCTTGCTGAGGGGGACTCCGCACCACGCACCCGAGCTTTTTGGTTGGCTTGAGTCGTACCGCGCCAGGGCTGGCGGAAGTAGGCCTTACCTCATCCTTGTCGTTGCGGGGCGCCTAAGCACAGCAAGCTACGAGAATGCCTTCGGAAGCCACAGAGCAGCTCAAGGGCTCGCAGTATTCACTCTGTACGATAGAGGACGCTTCGTGGCTGACGCCGTACGCTTCATCCGGTACTACTTGGTTCGTTATGCCATTAGTTTTATAGCTCCGAGCCTTGGCACTCACGAGGAGACGCGCGGCTGCTTTTTGGATCGTAAAGAGTATAAGCCCAGTATCCAGGAGAGCCTGCTGTCGGGAGGCATCTGTGACCAGCACCGCCGCGAACTGCGGGCCCATATTTCCCCTCAGGTGCACGCCTCTCTAGAGTTAATGTGTAAGCGAGTAGCAGAAGATTTGCCCTATGCTATTGTGATGAAGGGTGGTGGCGTGAAGGGGCTGGCGTTAACTGGCGCTCTCGAAGTTCTGTCGCAGTACTTGTCGTTCGATGTCTTCGTTGGTACTTCTGCGGGCGCTATGACAGCTGTGCTCCTTGCTGCCGGCTACACACCTCCTGAATTGCGAGAGGAGCTTTATGAGCTAGATTTTAGCCGCTTCTGCGACTCGGGCCTTTTTCGTATAGCGTCAAACATCCTGAGGCGGGGGGCTCTTCATTCAGGGGATTCTATGCAAGATTGGCTCGAAGAGAGGTTGGTGGCTAGGTGTGGAATTCCGCCGCCTGTGCGGTTGTCTGACCTTCCAAGTCGAGCTGTCGTATATGCGTGCTCCGCGAACGGTGTTCTGGCATTTGACAAGCTGGGTGATAGAGCAAGCGAGCCAGCGAGTTTCGCTGTGCGTTGCAGCGCGGCGATCCCATTCTTCTTTGCCAGCCCCTTGATGGCGGGAGTAAGGGCGTTTGATGGTGGCTTGTGGCAGAACTTTCCTCTAATGCGCTTTATTGCGGACAACCCGCAGAAGCCTGTCATCGGCCTCTACCTCAAGCCTCAGTTTATGAGGAAGAGATCTCTGGTGTCCGATTTAATAGAGTCGGCTACCGTTGGAGAGGAGCCGGACGTAATCAGGAAGTACGCTAATCAAATCGTAGCTATCGATCCTTTTCCTGTCAGGACAACAGATTTTTCTATATCCCGGAATGAGAAGAGCTTCTTGCTGGCGGCCGGACGTTTTGCCGCGATCGACTTTCTTGTGAAGAACTTGCCTGATGAGGCCCCGGGTAGTAGCGTTCTCCAGGAAGCGCAGCAGCAGTTAATGTCACTTCGCGCCTCCATCGATCGCAAGAAGCTTTGAAGTCTCCGCAGCCTGGAGGCATTGTTTATTGTAACTAGCTCATGCCAGGCTTATCTCGGCCCCTATAAAGTTGTCCCGGTTCCGATAAGCCTATCTCGCTCCCGCTAGCGTCAGCTCGGATCGCCAAGCATATCTCGTTTCAGATACGCTCATCTTGCTCCAGACAATCGTAGCGGGAGGTCTGCTGAGCGTGTCCCGCGCCAGCCTGACGCTAGCTCTGCGCAGATAAGCTTGAGTTGTTACAAAAGAGCGTAGATCGTCCTGCTGAGCGTATTCCGATCCCACTAAGCCGAGCTTGTTCCGGCCTAAACTCATCTCGGGCGCGATAACGCTACGAGATCCGATGGAAGCTCCCCTCGACCGGCGGAAGGAGATGTCCATAGGGTGGGCGGGCCGTGATGACTATCGCTGGCGAGTGGCGGGGCAGGATTCGGCAGCGGCGGATGGGGGGAGAAAGGGAGCGTGCCGGAGCACGCCCCCGGAGCAACGCTAGCTGGGATCGATAGGAGCCGCCGCCTCCGGGGCCGGAGCCACGGTGGAACGCTTCTTCGTGCGGGGTTTGCGGCCACGGAAGGGCTGAAGGCCGAACTCGGTGAGCTTCTCCGAGCGGATACCGTAGTGCTGCCGGAGCGCCTGGCGGATGAGGGTGGCTAGGCGGTCACCCTCCCGCAGGAGGACGTCGAGCCGCTTGGAGACGTCCTGCTTGCTGGCCTTCAAGGCGGCCTGCTCCTTGAAGAGCTCCCGGACGTCCCGGGTCATCTCGGTCAACCGGACGCGAAAGGGCTCCAGGTGCGACAGCTCGGCGGTGTTGGACTCCATCACCTCCCCGAGCCGCAGCCAGTCTCCCACTCGTCCCGTCTGTGTCGTTTCGTCGGACATACAACCATCTCCTTTCTGGGCTCCCACAGGGACCCGATGAGCCGGCGCCGGAGATCGGCGCCGGATGATGCGACCGGCAGCGACGGAGCGGAGAGTAGACCCGCACTCCGGAGCTTGTCAATACCCGCAGGATCGAATATGGTCCACGGCGCCGGCAGCGTTCCAGGGCGGCGGCTCTGGGTTCATTGACAACTGAATCGTAGTGGGCTCCCCTGCTTCCGCGACCGGGCGGGGGAGCCCCATGGCCGCGGCGGCTAACCGGATCCGCTCCTCCGGTCTAAGTGGAGGCAATCCGACAAGTTAGTCTCTTCAGAGGTGGTCACAGATCGTGACCACCTCAAGGGCTTTGGCCTGGGAAGAGCCCGATGAGAGCCGGCATGACTGGAGTCATACTACCCTCATGAAGACAGCCGTCTCTCTCCCGGACCCTCTCTTCGAAGCCGCCGAACGGCTGGCGGAGCGGCTCGGAGTTTCCCGTAGCGAGCTTTACGCGGCCGCTCTCGAGAGCTATCTCCGGTCCCACCAGGGCGAGGAGATCACCGCGGCCCTGAACCGGGTCTATGCCGAGGAAGACTCGTCTCTCGACGAGGGCTGGGCGGCGCTTCAGGCCGGGTCTCTGCCACGGGATGCCTGGTGATCCGGCGCCTCTGGTCTCCTGAAGGCCTCCCCGCCTGATCGGTATACTACGAGCATGAGGGCCCGGATCTACGTCGATGCGTCCGTGGTCGGAGGCTGCGAGGACGATGAATTCGCGGCGTACTCCCTCCGGCTCATGGAGAGCTTCGTCCGAGGCGACTTTGTCCTCGTCATGTCCACCCTGACGATCCAGGAGCTGGCGGCGGCTCCCGCCGAAGTGCGGAGACATCTTGCCTCAGTGCCGGAGAGGCACATCGAAACTCTCCAACTCGACGAGGAGGCAAGGGAACTTGCCGAAACCTACATCAGCGAGGGGGTCATCATGGCCAGGATGCGGGCAGATGCCCAGCATATCGCCATCGCCACTGTGGCCCGCGTGGATGTGTTGGTGAGCTGGAACTTCAAGCACATCGTCAACTTGCACCGGATTCACGGGTATAACTCCGTGAACCTGCGCAGAGGGTATCCTACGCTTGAGATTCGGGCGCCAAGGGAGGTGCTGCTCGATGAGTAGAAGCGAGAAGAAGTTTGACGCAGTTGCTATGATGCGATCGATTCGGGAAGAGGTCTCGGCCAAGATCGAAGGCATGACGCTGGAAGAGGAGTTGGAGTGGCTGGCTTCGCAGGAGCTTGAAGATCCGTTCCTCCGGCGTCTCCGTGACAGGGCCACACAACCGGCTGTTCCAGTAGGCCGTGCTTCGCGCGCTCGCTGAGTCTCCGGCGACCTCTCCTCCGTGCCTCGGGTCCCCGGGTGACGTAAAATACCGGCGACCCGTAGGAACCCTGTGAGCCCGTCCACGTCATCCACCATCGCAGTCGTCGCCGAGAAGCCCGCCGTCGCCCGGGATATCGCCCGGGTGCTCGGGGCGGACCGCCGCGGCGAGGGGTGCTTCCAGGGGAACGGCTATGTGGTCACCTGGGCTATCGGCCATCTGGTGACCCTCGCCGAGCCGCACGAGATCCGCCCCGAGTGGAGGAAATGGCGCCGGGACCACCTGCCGATGCTCCCGCGCGACTGGCCGCTCGTCGTCCCCGAGGCGACCAAGCAGCAGTTCGAGGCGGTCCGGAAGGTGATCAACGCGCCGTCCGTCGAGCGGGTGGTGTGCGCTACGGACGCCGGCCGCGAGGGGGAGCTGATCTTCCGGTACATCTATGAGGCGGCGGGGTGCTCCAAGCCGGTGTCGCGCCTCTGGATCTCGTCGCTCACCCCGGACGCCATCCGCAAGGGGTTCCAGCGCCTGCGCGACGGCCACGACTACGACCCGCTCGCCGACGCCGCCCGCGGCCGCAGCCGCGCTGACTGGCTGGTGGGGATGAACCTCTCCCGCGCCTATACCCTGGACTTCAACGAGGACCTCTCCGTCGGGCGGGTGCAGACTCCCACTCTTGCCATGGTGGTGGAGCGGGAGCTCGCCATCCGCGCCTTCGTTCCCGAGGACTACCTCGAGGTGGTGGCGACGTTCACCCCCGATCTGGAAGCTGCGGAGCCGCGCACCTATCGGGGCACCTGGTTCCGCGGCGACTCGCCGACCGCGGAGGCGAAGCGGCTCCAGTCCGAGAAGGGGAAGGAGGGGGCCGAGTTCGCGGAGGCGGCGGGGATCGTCGCCCGGGCGAAGAGCGGCAAGGCCCAGGTGGAGTCGGTGCGCGCCGAGACGAAGCGGATGCCGCCGCCGCTCCTCTACGACCTCACGGAGCTGCAGCGGCACGCCAACCGACTGTTCGGCTGGAGCGCCAAGAAGACGCTGGGGATCGCCCAGGGGCTCTACGAGTCGCGCAAGCTTATCAGCTATCCGCGGACGGACAGCCGCCACCTCTCGGCGGACGTCGCCGCGACCCTGCCGGAGATCGTGCGCGCGGTCTCCGGGCCCTACCAGGACCGCTTCGCCCCCGGCACCGGCGAGCGCCCCCTGTCGCGCCGCTTCGTGGACGACTCCAAGGTCACCGACCACCACGCCATCCTCCCCACCACCACCTCGGCCGAGGGGATGGACCTCTCCGCCGACGAGCGCCGCCTCTATGACCTGATCTGCCGGCGCCTGCTCTCGGCCTGGCACGACGAGCACGTCTGGTCGGTGACGACGGTGATCACCCGCATCACGTCCGGTGAAGTGATCGACCGCTACCACAGCACCGGCACCGCCGTGGAGCAGGTGGGGTGGAAGGTGCTCGACCTCGACAGGAAGAAGGACAAGAAGGCCAGGGAGAAGAAAGAGGCGAAGGCGGAGGGGGGCGAGGAGCCGGACGAGCCGGCGGACTCCACGGACGACGAGTCCCAGGATCTGCCGCCGGGGCTCGTCCAGGGGCAGCCGCAGCGGGTGCTCGACGCCAAGGCGCTCGCCAAGAAGACCCGGCCGCCCAAGCGCTTCACCGAGGCGACGCTCCTGACCGCCATGGAGACGGCGGGCAAGACGCTGGACGACAAGGAGCTGTCCGAGGCGATGAAGGAGTCCGGCCTCGGCACGCCGGCCACCCGCGCCGAGATCATCGAGACGCTGGTCCGCCGCGAGTACGTCGTCCGCCAGGGCAAGTCGCTGGAGGCCACGGACAAGGGGATCCGCCTGATCCAGGTGGTTCATCCCCACGTGAAGAGCCCGGCCATGACCGGCCAGTGGGAGGCCCACCTCCAGAGTATCCAGCGGGGTCAGGCGGATCTCGCGACGTTCATGGAGAAGATCGAGGCCTATATCAAGGAAGTGGTGGGGCCCTCACCCCCCGGCCCCCTCTCCCGCCTCCCCGACCCCCTCCCCGGGAGAGGGGGGGACTTTTCGGGAAGGACGGCGCCGGATAGGGGGGGCTCCAGGAGCCCCTCACCCAACTTCGTGCCGCAGGGGGCGGGGGTGCCTCCCCCCCTGGGCGGGCGGGCGGCAGGGAGCGGGGGAGGTCAGGAGGGGGGTTCTCCTGCCTATGGCCGGCAGCTCCGGTTGGTCGACTCCGCAGCGGGAGGCGGCCCTCGCTCGGCACAGCCTTCCCCTCCCACCCAGGGCCGGCAGCTCCGGCTGGATGGGTTCAGTCCTCCGGCCTCCCGGCCCCCCTCCCGGGAGGGGGCAAGCCCCTCCCCTACACAGAGGTTCGGGTCCGGAGCGATGCCGAACCAGAGCGCGCCTCCTCGGCAGGCTCCGCCCGCCTCGTTCCAGGGGGATCGCACCCCCACGCCGCCCGAGCGGCTGACCGATCTGCTGCGCTCGGCGTTCCGTCTCCAGGAGTTCAGGCCTTTCCAGGAGGCGGTCTGCCGGACGGTCACCGCGGGCCATGACGCGCTGCTGGTGATGCCGACCGGTGCCGGCAAGTCGCTCTGCTACCAGCTCCCCGGGCTGGCGCGGGCCGGTACCACGCTGGTGGTCTCGCCGCTCATCGCGCTGATGGAGGACCAAGTGGCGAAGCTCCGGGAGCTAGGGCTGCGGGCGGAGCGGATCCACTCGGGGCGCGACCGGGGCGCCTCGCGGCAGGTCTGCATCGACTACCTCCAGGGGAAGCTCGACTATCTGTTCATCGCTCCGGAGCGGCTGTCGGTGCCGGGCTTCCCCGAGATGCTCGCGCGCCGCAAGCCGGCGCTCGTCGCGGTGGACGAGGCGCACTGCATCTCGCACTGGGGACACGACTTCCGGCCGGACTACCGGCTGCTGGGGCAGCGCCTGCCCCTGCTGCGGCCGGCGCCGGTCATCGCGCTGACGGCCACGGCGACGCCGCTGGTGCAGGACGACATCGCGACCCAGCTCGGCCTCGGCGGCACGGAGCGCTTCATCCACGGCTTCCGGCGCACCAACATCGCCGTCGAGGTGGCGGAGCTGCGGCCGTCGGCGCGGGCGGAGGCGGTGCGCCGCGTCCTCGCCGAGCCGGGCCGCCGGCCGGCCATCGTTTACGCGCCCACCCGCAAGGAGGCCGACGCGCTCGGCGAGCTGCTCCAGGAGGACTTTCCGGCCGCCACCTACCACGCCGGCATGACCACGGCCGCCCGCGACCGCGTCCAGTCGGCGTTCCTCTCCGGCGCGCTGGAGGTCATCGTCGCCACCATCGCCTTCGGCATGGGGGTGGACAAGTCCAACATCCGTACGGTGATCCACACCGGCCTGCCGGGGAGCCTCGAGGGCTACTATCAGGAGATCGGCCGCGCCGGCCGCGACGGCCTCCCCTCGCGCGCCATCCTCCTCTACTCGTTCGTCGACCGGCGCGCCCACGAGTTCTTCCACGGCCGCGACTATCCGGACATCGACATCCTGACGCGCATCCACAAGGCGCTGACCGACGAGCCTCAGACGCCCGGGAGGCTGCGCAAGAAGCTCAAGATCGACGAGGAGGAGGTCTTCGAGCGGGCGCTGGAGAAGCTTTGGCTTCATGGCGGCGCTCTGATTGACGCCGACGACCAGATCACCCGTGGCGGCGACGGCTGGCGGCTGCCGTACACGGCCCAGAGCGAGCACAAGCTGGCGCAGATCGACCAGATGGTGCGCTTCGCCGAGTCCCACGGCTGCCGCATGCTCCACCTGGTCGGCCACTTCGGCGACCAGGAGGACTCAGGGGCGCCGTGCGGCATGTGCGACGTCTGCGCCGCCGCCGAGTGCGTGGTCCGCAGCTTCCGGGAACCCACGGTCGCCGAGGGGGTGGTGCTGCGGCGCATCGTCGAGACCCTGGCGGAGCGCCGCGGCGCCTCGACCGGGCAGCTCTACCGCGAGGTCTGCGGCGACGGCTCCCCCCATCCCATGGACCGCCGCTCCTTCGAGCACCTCCTGGGCGGGCTGGCCGCCGCCGGCCTGGTGCGGATGATGGAGGACTCCTTCGAGAAGGACGGCAAGCTCATCCACTTCCAGCGCGCCGCCCTGACGCTGGAGGGGCACCGCGCCGGCCCGGACGGCGCCGTCGGAGTCAGCCTGGCCGACCAGCCGCCTCCGCCGCCGAAGAAGAAGCGGTCCCGAGAGAAGAAGGAATTGAAGAAGGAGAGGGTGGGGGAGAGGCCGGTCCGCGTCAGCCCCCGGGTGGTGGAGGGAGAGGAGGCGGGCGAGGCGCTGCCCGTCTTGGTCGAGGCCCTGCGCGCCTGGCGCCGCGGCGAGGCCCAGCGCCGGAAGGTGCCGGCGTTCCGCATCCTCACCGACCGGGCCCTGACCGCCCTCGCCGCCGCCCGCCCCGCCGACGAGGCGGAGCTGCTGGGGATCGCGGGGATCGGGCCCACCATCGTCAAGAAATACGGACGCGAGCTGCTGGACCTGCTGCGGGCCGGAGGCTGACGGGATAGAGCTGAGTAGAAAAAAAGATGGGGAACCCGTCTAGCGGGCTCCCCGAGGAAGGCCTTTGTCGCTTCGCCCGCTCGGGGCGTTGCGTTTCAGGGTGGTCTCGGACCCCCGGTTTTCAGAAAACGTACGAGGACACCGGCGGCACGACCCGGAGCGCGAACGCTCCTCTGAAGATCCAAGGTGCATGACCCTGGCCTAAGTGGGACAAACTTCTTTAATTTTCAATCCAGGCTGCGCTGTAACCGTTTTCAAGCTGAAAGAGAGGCAGCACTGAGCCCGTCTTCCGGGGCCCCGGTGGACGGCCGAGTCGGAGCCTCAGGGGGTGGTCCGGGGGAAGGCCCAACGGCTCCCGGAGCCGGTCGGCCAGGGAGCGGGCCACGAAGCCGAAGGTGAGCCGGGCGTTGATCTCGCCCAAGGGGTTGAAGCCGGTGCCGCCGTCCGGGGACTGATAGCGCCAGGCGTCCAGTCCGAAGGGTCCGGAGTAGCCGGCCCGGCGGAGCGCCCCGGCGGCGGCTTCCAGGGCCTCCTCCATCTGCCGGCCCTCGCTGGCCGAGAGGTTGGGGAAGCCGCCGTCGTAGGAGGCCGTCGTCTCGATCCCCGTGAACTGCCCCCGGCGGTCGACCAGCAGCCGGTGGAAGCCGGCCACCCGCAGCCCCGAGGAGGTGAGCACGGCCACGCACCCGAAGTCGTCCGTCCGCTCCATCCAGGGTTCGAAGAGCAGGGAGCCGTGCCGCGCGAAGAGGTTCTCGACGCGCCGCCGCACCGCCGGGTCGGAGAGGCTCTCGCCGGGCCTATGGATATACCGGGACCGCCCCGCCGCCGAGAGAGGGGCCTTGAGGACCCAGCTCCTCTGGAAGGTCGTCAGGTGGCGGTCGAGCTCGTCCGGAGAGGAAAGCATGCGGGCACCCGGGAGGGCCTGGTCCAGGTCCCGGGCGACCGCCAGGCAGAACGAGCGGTGATGGACCGCCGCCACCACTCCGGGAGGGGCGGGCGGCACGCGCCAGAGCAGCTCATGGAGAGGGGCGTTCAGATCCGGCGGGGGCGGCGGGGTGGCTGGCCGGAGCGCCGCCACAGCAGGACTCTCCCCCCAGGCGAGCAGCTCGCCGGCCGGAGGGAGCGACGCGAGGGGGCCGCTCTCAAGGATCGGGACCGGGATGCCAGGCAGCGGGGCGAGACAGGCGGGATCGACCGGAGCCGGGGTCCACAGGCGGTCCCCCTCGCGGGCGAAGGCGCGGAGCAGCGTCGCCGCGCCGGCCGCGGTCTCCAGCACGGAGCTGGAGGGAGAGCGCCGGGGAGCCGCCAGCTCCTCCTCGAACAGGAGGTTGCCGACGAGGCGGCGGGTCACGGTTGGCTCTCTGTCAGCTCTCGTACGTGGAGGATCTCGCTCTTCCCGATCGGCCGGATCGCATCAGCGCCCAAAGTCAACAGTGCCACGGTGCTGCCTCCTCCGGTGACGAACTCCACTTCGAAAGCAGTCTCTCGGGTATACACGTGGAGCACCGTCCCTATATCCCCTCGCTCCAGCCCGTGTGCCTCAACGTCCTGAGTGAGTGCGACCGTATCCAGCTCCTGAATCACGTTCTGAGCCTTTCGCGAGGCGCCGGGTCACGGTTGGCTCTCTTCGAGCCGGCGGATGAAGTCGGGGTCGAGGCCGGCGGCTTCGCGGCCGGCGCGGTGAAAGCGGAGGCCCTTGGCCTTGGCCGGACGTAGCGGCCAGGTGAGGTGGGACTGGAAGGCGTCCCAGGCGGACTCGTCCTCTCCCTTGAAGCGGTGGAGCCAGGTCCAGCCGAAGCGGACGTGCTCCACTTCGTCGCGGTGGACCTCGTCGATCACCGCGGCGGTCTTGGGGTCGTCCGCCCGGCGCGCCGCCTCGGAGTACTCCACCGTGTGGTCGAGGTTGGCGTTCTCGAAGGTCAGCGACATGGCGCAGACGAAGTCCAGGGGGGATTGGATCGCCGGCGTCTTGCTCCAGAAATAGCCGTTGACCGGGAAATCGCCGAGGTCGGCCCCCCAGGCCCGGAGGCGGGCCCGGTACATCCGGGTGTGCCGCTGCTCGTCCTGGAGGATGTGGAGGAGGCCGCGGCGGAACCCAGCGGGGGCTTCGGGGAACGCCAGCAGCGCCCAGGCGAAGAGCTCCGCCGCCTGCAATTCATGGTTGGCCAGGGCATGGAGGATGCGTGGCCGCTGCGCCGGGTCCGGCATCCCCTCGATGGACGGTACGTTGACCCGGGACGGCGGCGGCAGCCGGAGGTTGGCCGGCCGGCCCGGCCCCGCCGCCCGGTACGCCGGGCCGGGGTCCTCGTCCGTCAGCGGTCCCGCGGGAGGAGCGAGCTTGACGTCCAGGTCCTCGGTCTCGAGGACGGTCCGGGCGAAGTCGCGGATCTCCATCGCCTACGCGGAGACCAGGCGCCCGGCGGCGACGGCGGCAACCGCCTCCAGCAGCCGGTCGATCTCCTCGCGGGTGTTGTACATCATGACGCCGGTACGGACGACGCCCCCCTTCTCCTGGAGCCCCAGCACCTCGATGGCGCGGGCGGCGTAGAAGTGGCCGTCCCAGACCTGCAGCCCCTGCTCCCCGAGCCGCGCCGCCACCTCCGAGGAGGGGACGCCGTCGACGGTGATGGAGACCGTGGGCGCCCGGCGCGGCGAGGTGAAGTCCGGCCCCCAGACGCGGACGCCGGGGATCTGGCGGACGTTGTCGTGGTAGTAGGCAGCGACCGAATGCTCCCAGGCGGCGATTCCTTCCATGGCCGAGACCAGCCGTTCCCGCAGAGTCTGCCCCTCTCCCCACGAGGCGATGTAGTCGATCGCCGCCTTGACCCCCGCGATGGCCGCGTGGTTGAGGGTGCCCGTCTCGATGCGGGAGGGGGCCTCGTCCTCCTGGGTGCTGAGCTTGTCGGTGCGCAGCCGGTCCAGCAGGCCGGGCCGGCAGTAGAGGAGGCCGACGTGGGGGCCGTAGAACTTGTAGGCCGAGCAGAGCAGGAAGTCGGGGTCGAGCGCCGCCACGTCGACCGAAAAGTGGGCGGCATAGTGGACGGCGTCGATCAGCAGCCAGGCGCCGACCTCTCTGGAGAGTCGGCGCGCCAGGACCACGTCGTTGACCGTGCCCAGGGCGTTCGAGGCGCCGCCGAGGGCGACCAGGCGCGTCCTCCCGTTGATCTGCCGCGCCATGTCGTCCGGGTCCAGCGTGCCGTCGGGGCGCAGGGCCACCTCGCGGACGGTGATCCCCCGCTCGTGGCCGCACTCCTTCAGATGCAGCCAGGGGCCGCGGTTCGACTCGTGGTCGAGCTGGGTGATGACGATCTCGTCGCCGGGCTTCATCTCCCGCGCCAGGGCGTGGCTGAGGGCGAAGGTCAGCGTGGTCATGTTCTGGCCGAAGGAGATCTCGCGCCAGCTCGGGGCTCCGAGGAAGGCCGCCACCGCCTCGCGGGTCTCGATCAGCAGCCGGTCCGTCTCCCGCGAGGTGGGAAAGAACCCGTGCAGGTTCGCGTTCGACGTGGCGTAGTAGCCGGAGATGGCGTCGATGACCTGCCGCGCCACCTGGGTTCCGGCGGGGCCGTCCAGAAAGGCCAGGGGCCGGCCCTCGAAGCTGCGCTCGAGGGCGGGGAAGTCCCGCCGGCATTTGAGGCAATCCTGTTCGGTAAAGGCCAAGAGTTTCCCTCCCGGGTCCACCCTACTGGAAGTACCCGAAGACGTCCAGCACCATGTGGGTGCTCCCGGACGCCATGTCGCAGCGGACGCCCACGCTGCCGTCCGCGCCCAGGCCGACGATCGCGTTGTTGGCCCGGGTGCGGTGGGTCCTGAAGTTGATGGTGCTGGTGAGCGGCGTCCCCTGGTCCCCGGGATACAGCCGCAGGCCCCCCCGCGTCGTGGGCTGGACCACGGTGACGTTGACCGCCACGGCCGACGCCTCCGCCGGCACGCCGCACCGGCCCGCCATCTGGAACCGCCGGTCGGTATTCGCCGCCAGCGCCGGGCCGTCCGCGTCGCGGGTGTCGGCGATCCGGCAGGGGGTGACGGTGTGGAGCTCGGTGGCGGGGGGCGGCGGCGCGCTGTGGCAGGCGGCCGAGCCGAAATCGGTGAAGGTGGACCCCGCCGCCGGACGGAACCGCCAGTCGTAGCCGGTGGGGCGGAGCGTCAGCTCCAGCACGCCGAAGGCCGCGGCGCTCCGTGCCTCGCTGTTGGCGCGGACCACCGGGAACGAGGTCAGGTTCTTACCGCCCGTTCCCGCCACGAACTGGCGGATGCCCCGGCCGAGGTCGGCGTTGCCGTCGACATCCTGGGGGGCGAAGCGCTCGTAGATGTGGTCGTGGCCGGTCAGGATCACGTCCGCTCCGGCCGCGTGCAGGGCGCGCCAGAAGGCGTCCGTGGAGGCGTCGTTGCCGTGCGGACCCGAGGAGAAGCGGGGGTGGTGCCAGGCCGCGAGGGTACAGCGGCCCGGGTTCGCCGCGAGGTCGGCGGCCAGCCACTGCTCCTGAGGGGAGCCCACCCCGCAGCCGCCCACCTGGGCGCAGTCGGAGTTGAGGACGATCACGTGCCAGCTCCCGACGTCGAAGCTGTAGTACCCCTTTGCAGGATCCCCCGCCGCCGCGCCGAAGTAGGAGTAGTAGCCGGCGGCGCCGGGGGTCAAGTATTCGTGATTGCCGACCACCGGCCGGGTGATCGCCTTCAGCCGCCCCCAGGTGGGGTCGTAGGAGGCCATGAACTTGGCGGCGGTACCGTTTTCGTATTGGGTGTCGCCCAGGGCGAGGACGGCGGCAAGGTCCCTACCCACCAGCAGGTCCGAGGTGGCGCGCATGCGGCAGGCGGTCGCCGTGCCGTTCGTGGCGTTGAAAGAAGGATCGCCCGGATCACAGGCGATGTCGCCAACCGCGGCGATGACCGGAGGCGGGGGATCGGCGGCGCGGACCGGGGCGGCCCAGAAGACGAGCCCGAGGACAACGAGATAGAAGGCGCGGCGTGGCATGGCGGACCGGCAGGGGGGCGGGCCGGGCGGCCCGCCCCGGTCAGAGTTTAGTACCGGATGATCGCCGACAGCACGAACGAGCGCGGCGTGGAATAGGTGGTGGTGGTGCCGAAATCGGGGTTCGGCGTCATGGCCCGGCCAAGGAGCAGGCGGTCATCCACGGCGAGCTGGGCCTGCTCGTCGAAGACGTTGGTCATCCGGGCCTCGAGCTCCAGGCCGACGATGGAGAGCGGGAACTCGTACGAGGCCAGGAGGTCGGTGTTGAACCAGGAGTCCATGCGGCGCGAGCCCGCGCGCTCGAGGTAGGCGATGTGCGAAGCGCTGGAGACCGTGGCGGCCGGCACCGACCGGGCCTCCCAGGCGGCGCCGCTCTGATAGCGGAGGTAGGTGCCCACCCGCAGGCGCTCCACCGGCTCCACCGTGGCGAAGACCTTGGCCACGTGGGTACGGTCACCGCGCATCAGGCCGTCGCGGTTGTCGGTGAGGAGCACGCCCGGGCCGTCGCCGAGGAACGAGGAGTTGTAGAACGGCGAGTCGCCGCTGCTGAAGTCGATATCCCAGTTGCCCTCGAGGCGGCTCCAGGTGTAGCTCGCCTCCAGCGCCAGGCCGAGCCAGCGGCCGTCGATCGGCCGGCGCGACACCTGCAGGGTGGCGGCGGTGTACTCGCGATAGGCGTCGGGGAGCTGGGCGACGCGGAACGGGCCGTTGCCCAGGCCGTCGCGGCTGATGTCCTCCATGATGTCGCCGACCTCGCGGTACATGCCCCAGATCTCGGCGGCCCAGCCGCGGCCGAACGGCCGGGCGTAGCCGGCGACGAACTCGTCGGTGAACTGGGGATCGAGTCCGGGATCGATCGTCTTGCTCTGCGTGTTGGCCTGCGCCGTCTCGCTGATGAAGTTGCCGGCGGCGTCGAACCGCGCAGTGGTCGAGAAGATGCGGGTCGGCGACGCGGCGCGCACCAGCGACTTGTTCTCGGTGTTGAAGTAGCGGCCGTAGTTGAAGTAGAGCTTGTCGCCCCGCTCCAGGCTCGGCACGAAGGAGACGCCGAGGCGCGGCTGGATCTGCTGGTCCCAATCGAAGGTGAGGAGCTTCACCTCGCGTTTGGTGCCGGGAGTCGAGCCCAGCGCCTCGCCATAGTAGGTGTCGCGGTTGACCAGCACGCCGGCGACGATCGTCGTCCGCTGGCCGAGGGTGAACTGGTCCTGGGCGAAGAGGCCCAGCGCCTCGCCGCGGCCGGTGTGAGGCGGCTGCTGCGAGACGTAGGTGGCGCTGAACTGCTGGGTCGCGGCGTTCCAGGTGATCACGCCCCAGCCGTTGGCGCGGCGGTTCAGGGTCTCCTCGTTCTCGTCGTAGGTGACCCCCGCCCGCAGGTCGTGGCTGACGCCGAACCAGTCCTGGAAGCTCTGGAACGTCGCCCGGGCCTCGTTGCGCTCGAAGTTCTGGTCGTTGATCGCCAGGTCGGTGCCGCCGACGAGCTGGCCGGTGCGGTTGGCGCCGCCGGGCCGCCGGTCGTCGGTGGAGGTGAAGCGGCCCACCAGATCGGGGCGCGCGGCGTTGAACGCCGGCCGGTAGCCGAGGTCGGTCGCGGGATCGACGGAGTTCTCTTCCTTGTTGTAGTTGAGCTTGAGCTCGAGGAAGCTGTTCTCCGTGGTGTTCCAGGTCCAGCCCAGGGTCGCCAGCAGGTAGTCGGTGATCGTGGTGCGCCGGACCGTCGGGCTGACGTTGACGTCGAGGCCCTCGTTCTCGCTGGAGACCTCACGCGAGCGGCCGGAGATGTTCAGGTAGTGGTTCTGCACCGGCTGGGAGGTGAACTTCAAGAAGTACTCGTCGGTGTTCACCTCGAGGTCCGGGATGCTGCCGAACTGGTTCGTCCGCTCGGTGGTGCTCTGGCGCGGGAAGCTCGCCGAGCCGTAGTACCAGAGGTGGTCGCGTAGCAGCGGGCCGCCCAGGGAGGCGGCGACGCCGCTGCGGTCGGGAGTGTTGGAGACGTTGGGGTTCTCGCTGTCGCTGACGAAGTCGTTGGGCTGGTACTCCAGCCGCGCCTCGCCCGCCAGCTCGTTGGTGCCCGACTTGGTGACGGCGTTGACCACCATGCCGCCGGTGCGGCCGAACTCGGCGGTGATGCCGCCGCGCTTGATCGCCACCTCCTCGAAGTCCAGCTCCGTGATGTTGGGCAGGATGTCGCCGAAGTGGGGGTTGGTGATGTTGATGCCGTCGATCAGGAAGTTGTTGTCCATCCGCGAGCCGCCGGCGTTGGGCGTCAGGCGGTCGTTCTCGCTGACGCCGGGGGCGAGCTGGAACAGCCCCTTGTAGGTGCGCGGCACCGGCAGGTTCTCGATGAACTCGTGGGTGTAGTTCACCTGGATCTCGGTGGAGCGGACGTCCACCACCGGCGCCACGGCGCTCACCGTGATCTCGTCCTGCACCGTCGCCGGGCTCAGGGTGAGGCCGACTTGGGTGTCCCGGGCGACGGCGACGATCACCTCGCGCCGGGTGTTGCCCATGCCCGACAGCTCGGCGCTGACCGTGTAGGGGCCGGGGGGCAGGCGCAGGATGGAGTAGGAGCCGTCGCTCGCCGAGGTGGCGGTGCGGCCGCCGGGGAGCAGGGGGCCGCTGGCGGTCACCACCACGCCGGGCAGCGGCGAGCCGTCGCCCGACTGGACCACGCCGGAGATGGAGCCGGTCTCCTGGGCGAGCACGGGGACCGCGAGCAGCAGGATGAAGAGACAGACGAGCAGCCGAAAACTGGCGCGGGATCTCACGGACATGGGGAGCCTCCTGTCGTGAAGGGCCGGAGCCGCCCCGCCGGCGGCCCACGGGCCCGGATCTCATCAAAGAATCACAGGAGGCGATCCTACCACCTTCTACCAGCCCTGGCGGGCGCGCAGATCGGTGATCTGGCGCACGTGGTTGGCGCCGTGGCCGGCGTAGAGGCCGAGCAGGTCGTCCAAGGTGATGTCACCCCGCTCCGGATGGAACGCCGTGCGCGGCCAGGCCTCCTCGGGGACGGCGCGCAGCAGCGCGGTACAGCGCTGGTGCAGGCCGCGCACGATGGCGAGCGACGGCTCCAGCGGCAGCGCCGAGTCCGCCAGCCCTGCCCACTCGTCCTGGTCGTAGGTCTTGAGCGTGGGATGGTCCTCGGTGAGGATGAGCTTCATGCGGGTGACGGCGTTGGCGTGGGAGTCGGCCAGGTGATGGACCACCTGGCGGACGGTCCAGCCCCCCTCCCGGTAGGGGGTGTCGAGCTGCTCGTCGTCGAGGCCGCGGACGGCCTCCTCCAGGAGGCGCGGCAGCTCCTCGATCCGGTCGATCTGCTTTTGACGCTCTTCGGCGGTAGCCATCGGGGAAGTCTCCTCTTTCTGATCTATAGGGAGGGTCAGGCGGCGGCGCGGTCCCGGCCGAGGACCCCGGCCAGCGCCGCGGCGAAGCGTCCGGGGGCTAGCGGGTCCTGGGCGAAGAACAGCGAGGGCTCCAGCATCTCCAGCTCCATCAGGTGGAAGCCGCGCCTGCCGCTGAGGACGCAGCCGTCGACCCGCGCGTAGAGCCAGGGGCCCGCGACCGCGGCGAGGATCCGCTCCGCCCGCTCCAGGACCGCGGCCGGCGGGTCGGCCGGCGCCGCGGAGCCGCCATGGTCGATCTGCACCCGGAAGTCGCCGGACTTGGGGCGCTTGATCACGGCGTGGCTGA
>DASPJI010000458.1:0-4212 GCA_035628695.1 Thermoanaerobaculia bacterium
CAAGGGCGGTGCCCCCGGAGAGGGCGCCCACACCCAGGAGGCGTTTGAAGGCGCGCCGCAGGCCGCCGCCGGAACGCAGGGAGATGGCCGCGGCCGCCAGCCCGAGGAACGGCGCCACCAGGATGCTGTTGACCAGGAAGGCGGTGGCGACCCCCAGGAAGATCGCCGACGCCGCCAGCCGCCCGTCTCCCCCTCCCGGCTCCGCCCTGACGCTCCGCTCCCAGATCACGCCGTGGTAAAGGGAAAGCGTGAGGAACGGCAGGACCGCCAGCTTGAAGTGACCCGAAGTCCCCAGCAGGATCTGGTTGAACGCCAGGGCCCCGAGGGCGGTCAGCAGGATACGCCGCGGCAGGTCCACCCCCAGGCGCAGCAGCAGGAGGTAGAGGATGGCGAGCGACAGGCCGCCGCAAAAGGCGTTGAAGCGCTCCTGGCTGGTCCGCGCCGGCGCGCCGAACCCCAGCCAGCGGTGCCAGAGCACGGCCGATGGCTGCATCAGCAGATGGGCCGAATCCCACTCGTAGGAGCCGGCCGCGACCGCGGGGGTGAAACGCAGCACGTCATCGACCGGCAGCTCGGAGCGTAGACCGCTGTAGAGAAGCACCGCCAGCACCATGACGGCGACGGCCTGCAGCCAGACCTGCGGGGACATTGTCTCGAATTTCCGGACACCCATACGGCGGACCTCCCTTGGCGGGGTCGGACGTGAGACGAGGCTGGACCTTGTTAAAAAGCTGCAGGAATCGTGCCTTTATTTTAGCTTGTCGTGTATATATCAATAAGGTGGGGCGCGCTCAGGGGCGGCGCGGTGCGGCAGGGATTTTTAGAGTGTGAGAGACGGGAATGGAAGGTACGAATTACATCGCGAACGGTGAAAAAGAAAAGGCCGCCAAGATTCACACCCCGGCGGCCCAAAGGATCACTCTTTCGAGTTGAAGATCAGTACCGGCTCTCCGCACACTGGAGGGCGGCATTGGCGTCGCTCTCCAGTGTCCGGCCGCCGGTGCCGAAATACGCGGCCAAAGACATAGAACCCCTGTGGGGAAAGACGTTGCTTTCCCCAAAAATCCCGAGGAGCCGGAAGGCTCACGGGTTGAAGAACCCCTTCGAAGACGAAAGCTTCGAGCCACGGCCCAGATAGTTGAGTGCTCTACTCTCCTGGGTGCTCCTCCCCCGTCAGGCGTGACACGTTCCGTGCGATTTGTTGGAGGGCGGGTGAAATGTCCTGCCTCCGGCGGTCACTCCGGAGAGGAGGTGACCCTTTGAGGAACACGGGAACGGAGCAACCCTTTGACAAGGTCGTCTGGCTCGCCGGCTACCTGCTCGCTCACCAGGCGGGCATCACCGCGGAAGGTGAAGCCGCGGTCCCCCGCGCCCTGGTGGTGACCAGGGATCAACCCGATGATGCCCAGTTGCTGGTGTTCGAGGCGGCATCTTACCAGGAAGCTGTGGCGCAGGGACGGAGTCTCCTCGCCGATCAGAAGGACGGGCTCCGCTGCTGGGCCTTCGCCTACGACGCCGGACGGCTCTCCGGCGGCCTGACGGACGGCGACGCCCTGGTGGTCGAGGCGAACGTCGAGGATGGCGACAGGCCGCTGTCGTTCCTTCAGCGCTACCAGCCGAAGAGCGACTCGGCCCCCTTCCGTCTCATCGGCGGCGTGGAGATGGCCGGAGCGTGGTCCCGGCCCGCGGCGGACGGAGCCCGGGAGCCGGCCGCGTGGGACAGCCTGCTGCGGGAGGGCATCCAGAGCCACCCCCTGGCCGGCGAGGCCTGGACCCTTTATCTATAAGGAAGGAGCCTGCAGCGCCCGCGCGAGGAGCGCCTGGGTGGCGGCCGAGGGGAGACAGGGCCTCCCATAGCGCGCGGGGGAGGCGGCGCGGATCACCTCGTGCGCCCGCGTTATCGGATCGGGCGGCTCCACTCAGCCGTCCTCGCCGATCCGCCGCATCTTGTCGACCACCGAGTCCAGGGTCTCCACCGCCCGGGAGCCGCCGTCCCGGAGCTGGCCCTGGAGGCGCTCGAGGTCGGCGTCCAGCTCGCGCCACCCCTCGCGGGCCTGGTCGCCGGCTCCCTTGTAGGCGCCCTGGAGCTGGTCCCGGACCTCCGCCACCTCCTCCTGTGCCTGCCGCAGGTTGCGGCGGGCCGCCACCTCGGTCCGGCGGGCGAGGAGCCGGGCGCGCGCCTGCGCCAGGCCGGCCTGGCGCTCGACTGCCGTTTCATCCCCCTCCCCTTCCCCTACCTCCATCTCGCCGACGGGCAGCCGCAGGATCCCGTCGAGGTCGCCGCCGGTGCGCTCGTACGCCTTCCAGGCCAGGAACAGCGCCGCCAGCGCCACGATCAGGGCCAGCCAGGCCACACCTCCTCCGCCGCCGCTCTTCTTCTTGCCCCACGCCATCCGCAGTCCTCCTTGGAGGGGGATCTTACAGGCTCGGCGGTTGCAGGGGAGCCGCCTCAGGAGGTGCCGAATGGAGAACCTGTGGGAAGGAGTCCGGTGGGCGCTGGGGATCGACGTGGCTCCCCAGGCCCTCAACACGCTGCAGATCTGCCTGCGGGCGGTCCTCGTCTACCTGGCGGGCTGGGCCATCCTGCGGGCCGGGGGGAACCGCTTCCTCGGCCGGGAGACCGCCTTCGACATCGTCCTCGGGTTCGTCCTCGGCTCCACCATGAGCCGCGCCATCAACGGCTCGGGCCCCATCCTCCTGACCCTCGTCGCCTCCGCCCTGCTCGTCGCCCTGCACCAGCTCCTCGCCTGGGCCAGCTTCCGGTCCCACCGCTTCAGCGTGCTGATGAAGGGGAGCCCCGAGCCGCTGATCCGCGACGGCAAGGTGATCCCGGAGAGCCTGCGCAAGCACAGCCTCAGCGAGGGGGACCTCGAGGAGGCGCTACGCCTCCACGCCCACCTCGCCGGCCCCTCCGAGGTCGAGGAGGCGCGCTACGAGCGCAACGGAGACATCAGCATCGTGAAGAAGAAGGACGGCCCACGGGTGGTGGAGGTGCGGGTCGAGCAGGGGGTGCAGACGGTCCGGATCGAGCTCGGGTGACACCTGGAATAGAGGGGGCAGGAAGGGGGTTGAAAAACTGCGTGCGAGGCACTAAACTATTGCACACCGCAGGATGATGCTCCTCCACTCAACTTTCGGAGGGGCTCATAGAGTCATCAAGGAGCAAGGAGAAGGCCATGGCCACCCAAGTCGAAGAACCTCAAGTGGAAGTCAAGCAGTTCCAGGCGGAGACCAAGCAGCTTCTGGACCTGATGATCCACTCGCTGTACTCCAACAAGGAGATCTTCCTGCGCGAGCTGATCTCCAACGCCTCGGACGCTCTCGACCGCCTGCGCTTCGAAGCGCTGACCCGGCCGGAGCTCCTGGAAGGGGACGAGAAACTGCAGATCCGTCTCGAGGCGGACCGCGAGAAGCGGACCCTCACCATCCATGACAACGGCATCGGCATGAGCCGGCAGGAGGTCATCGAGAACATCGGGACCATCGCCAAGTCCGGCACCCGCGAGCTCGTCGAGCGCCTCAAGTCCGGCGAGAGCAAGCAGAGCATCGCCGAGCTCATCGGCCAGTTCGGCGTCGGCTTCTACTCCTCCTTCATGGCAGCCGACAAGGTGGAGCTGGTGACCCGCCGGGCCGGCGACACCGAGGCGACCCATTGGGAATCGACCGGCGACGGCACCTACCGTATCGTGCCGGCCGAGAAGCCCGGCCGCGGCACCTCCATCACCCTCCACCTGAAGCCCGAGGACCGCGACAACGGCATCGACGAGTTCTCCGACCGCTGGGTGGTCAGCCGCATCGTCCGGCGCTACTCGGACTTCGTCGGCTACCCGATCGTGCTGACCGCCGAGAAGGACCCCGAGATCGAGGACCTGGCGAAGGAGAAGGAGACCGGCGAGAAGGTCAAGATGCCGCTCGAGGAGAAGGTCCTCAACTCCATGCAGCCGATCTGGACCAAGTCCCAGTCGGAGGTCACGCAGGAGGAGTACAAGGACTTCTACCGGCACATCTCGCACGACTTCAGCGAGCCGCTCAAGGTCATACACTACAAGGCCGAGGGGCGCATCGAGTACCAGGCGCTGCTCTTCGTGCCGTCGCAGGCGCCGTACGACCTCTACTACGTCGCCTCGAAGCCGGGCCTCCACCTGTACGTGAAGCGCGTGCAGATCATGGAGAAGTGCGAGGACCTGCTGCCCCAGTACCTGCGCTTCATCC
>DASPJI010000459.1:0-4324 GCA_035628695.1 Thermoanaerobaculia bacterium
CGCGTCGCCCGGCTGATCGGCGGCCACGAGCAGCCGCCGTTCCCCGGCGATCCGTACGCCGACGACCTGGCGCTGCTCAACGACGCCGACGCCCTGTCCTTCTTCTCGCTCAACAGCCCGGGCTACATGGACTACTTCGGCCCGGCCGCGACCCGCCGCAAGGTGGCCTTCACCCTGGCGCGGCTGCGGCCGGCGGCGCGCCGCCGCCTGGCCCACATGCGCCTGCGCCCCGACGTGGCCGCCCTGGTGGTCGAGCACGAGCTCCTCTGGGACCTCCCCGGCATGCCCCTGCGGGAGGCCATGGCTTCATGAAGCTGGTGGTCTTCGGGCTGACCCTCAGCTCGTCCTGGGGGAACGGCCACGCCACGCTCTGGCGCGGCCTCTGCCGTGCCCTGGCGCGGATGGGCCACCGCGTCGTCTTCTTCGAGCGCGACGTCCCCTACTACGCCGTGCACCGCGACCTCCGCGAGCTGCCGGGCACCGATCTGGTCCTCTACCCGGACTGGGAGTCGGTGCTCCCCCGGGCGCGGCGCGAGGTGGACGGCGCCGACGCCGCCATGGTCACCTCCTACTGCGTGGACGGCGTGCCCGCCACCGACCTGGTGCTCTCGGCCCAGTCATCGGGGCCGGGCCAGTCCGTCTTCTACGACCTGGACACTCCCATCACCCTGGAACGCCTGCGCGCCGGCCAGCCGGTGGACTACCTGGGGCCGGACGGCCTCGCCGGCTTCGACCTGGTGCTCTCCTACACCGGCGGCCAGGCGCTGACCGAGCTCCAGGAGCGGCTGGGAGCTCGGCGCGTCGCCCCGCTCTACGGCAGCGTCGACCCCGAGGTGCACCGCCCGGCCGAGCCGCGGGACGTCTATCGCGGCGACCTCTCCTACATCGGCACCTATGCCGCCGACCGCCAGGAGGTCCTCGAGCGGCTCTTCCTCGAGCCGGCCCGCCGCCTGCCGGACAAGCGCTTCGTCCTCGCCGGCGCCCAGTACCCGGCGGACTTCCCCTGGGGCTCCAACATCTGGTTCGTGCAACACCTGCCGCCGCCCGACCACCCGGCGTTCTTCGCCTCGTCGCCGTTGACCCTCAACGTCACCCGGGCGGCCATGGCAACCATGGGCTACTGCCCGTCGGGGCGCCTCTTCGAGGCGGCGGCCTGCGGCACCGCGGTCCTCTCCGACACCTGGGAGGGGCTGGACGAGTTCTTCGAGCCCGGGCGCGAGATCCTCCTCGCCACCACCACCGAGGAGGCGATGGAGGCGCTGAGCCTCTCGCCGGAGGAGATCGCCCGCATCGCCGAGGCCGCCCGCGAGCGCACCCTCGCCGAGCACACGGCGGAGCGGCGGGCGCGGGAGCTGCTGGATCTGCTGGGGAGCACGGACGAGCCGGAGGGCTCCCTCCTCTCCATCCCGGGCCTCTCGCCCCAGGACGTCGGAGGCGCGGCTTGAGCCTCTGGGGGATCGTGCCGGCGGCCGGCATGGGGAGCCGCATCCAGCCCCTGGCCTTCTCCAAGGAGCTGCTGCCGGTGGGCAGCCGTGTCGAGAGCGGCACCGAGCGCCCCAAGGCGGTCTCCGAGTACCTGATCGAGCGGATGATCCTCGCCGGCGCCGACAAGATCTGCGTCGCCATCTCGCCGGGCAAGTCGGACATCATCGAGTACTACGGCGGCAGCATCGGCCCGGCCCGCATCTGCTACGTGGTGCAGCCGCAGCCGCGCGGCCTCTGCGACGCCATCTTCCAGGCGCTGCCGGTGATCGCCCCGGACGACCAGGTGCTGGTGGGGCTGCCGGACACCGTCTGGTTCCCCGAGGACGGCCTGCGCCGCCTTCCCGCCGGCGCCCTCTCCTTCCTGCTCTTCCCGGTCGAGCGCCCGGAGCTGTTCGACGCCGTGGTGACCGACGCCGCCGGCCGGGTGCTGGAGATCCAGGTCAAGAGCCAGGCGGCGCGCTCGCACTGGATCTGGGGGGCCTTCCGCATGCCCGCCTCCGTCCTGCATGATCTCCACGAGCTCTGGCGCGAGCGGGACGGCCGGGACGCCTACATCGGCACCCTGGTCAACGCCTGGCTGGAGCGCGGCGGCGAGGCCTTCGGCGTCCCCGCCGGCGAGTCCTACGTCGACGTGGGGACGCTCCACGGCTACCGCGAGGCGATCCAGCTCCTCGGCTCCCGGCCCGCGCCGGCCCAGCCCTCCGAGGCGAGGCCGGCGGCGGCCGAGCGGATAGGATCGGAGCTACCGCCGGTGCCGATCCTGGCCCGCGGGACCGGATCTCCCTAGAGGGTGTCTCGAAAGGGGAGCGTCTACGCGTGGAGTCCTCACCCCCCGGCCCCCTCTCCCATCTCCCAACCGCCCCCCGCCGGGAGAGGGGGAGAAAAATAAGAGATGATGCGGGTCTCCCCCTCTCCCGGGGATCGGGTGGGCGGGAGATGGGAGAGGGGGCCGGGGGGTGAGGACTCGCGCCTCGCTGGTCTGGACTTCTGAAACACCCTCTGAGACGAGAAGGACCCGCTTTTTTCCCATAGACCTCACCGGCTCCCCCCCGAGCCGACGACCGTTGAGAGGTGTGCGCGTGATCGAAGCCGTGATGCTGTGGAACGAGCCCAACAACATGTCCCACTGGGACTTCGAGATCGACGCCGGCTGGAAGATCTTCGCCGAGATGGCGAAGCTGGCCGGCGCGGCGGTGCGGTCCGAGAGCCGCGACCTCCCGCGGGTGCTGGGCGGCATCTCCCCCATCGACGCCAAGTTCATGAACAACATGGCGGACCAGGGGGTGCTGGACCATGTCGACGTCGTCGCCGTCCACGGCTTCCCCCTCGACTGGAACCACTGGCAGATCCACGAGTGGCCGGACCGGCTGGCGGAGATCCAGGCCGTCACGACGCTGCCGGTTTGGGTCTCCGAGGTGGGGGTCTCGACCTTCGGCGCCGAAGAGGTGCAGGACTTCGGCCTGCGCCGTACGGCGGAGCTGCTCCTGGGCAGGGCGCCGCGCATCCACTGGTACAGCCTCTACGACCTGCCGAAGGCGTGGCCGGCCACCACCCGCCACCGCGAGGCCGAGGGATCCTCCTACTACCGTCATTTCTACATGGGGTTGCTGCGCGAGGACGGCACGCCGAAGATCGCCGCCGCCCAGTTCCCCGAGTACACGCCGGAGATGGGCATCTGCCAGTGGTTCCACTTCGAGGACCACCGGCTGGACGACGCCGTCCGCTGGCTGCGCAAGCTCGGGGTGAAGAAGCTGCGCACCGGCCTCTCCTGGGCGGACAGCCACCGTCCCAACTGGGAGCCCTGGTTCGACCGGCAGATGAAGGCGCTCGAAGAGTTCGACGTCACCGTCACCTACTGCTTCACCCCCGAATCCTGCGGCGTCCGCCCGCACCACACCAGCCCCCCCACCTGCGTCGAGGAGTTCGCCGACTTCTGCGCCCGGATGACGCGGCGGTACGCCTGAGCCGCCTCGCGCGGCCCCATGTACGTCAATTGTCAAAGAACCCTAGAGAGAGGATTGGGCTGCTCCCATTCCTCTCCTCAGCGGCGAGATACTACCACAAAATCCCTCTCTATTGACTTGCTTGACAGTCTCGTGCTCCAGTCTCTATGCTTGCGCAGCGTTCTCCTCAGCGTCTCGGATTCAATCCCAGCGTTGAGGACAGCGGCAGAACGATGCGGATCGTTCCCGAACGTTCCGGAATCCATCCCGGCCGCGCAGGGAAGCGGCGGATCGCCGAGGATCGTTCCCGAACGCTCCGGAACCTTCCCGGATGGCGCGGGACGTCGGCGAGCTGTCAAGGAGTGGTCCCGAAGGCTCCGGATTCATCCCGAAGCACCGGGACGGCACGGGTTCATTGACAACTGAATCGTGAGGGAGGCGCCGCCGTGTCCAAGGCCGCGCCTTCTGAGGATTCCTCCGTCCGACAGGAGGAGCGCGGCCAGGCGGAGGCCCCCGGAGGGGCCTCCGCCGCCGCGTGTCTTCTTGAGCCGGGCGGGAGGGGGCTTCCTCCCCCCCTGGGCGGTGGGCGGGAGGGAGCGGGGGAGGACCGAGGTGGGGGGTTTTCTTTTTGGGACGGGCGGAGCTCCGCGCCAGCCCCGGCGAAAAGAAGAAAAAGAAACTGCCCCCCTCCTGACCTCCCCCACTCCCTACCGCCCACCCTCCCAGGGGGGGAGGCACCACCACCCGGTGGCGCCCCCCTATCTAAAGGATGTGAAGGATGTCCTACTCCGGTCCGCCCACCCCGTCCGCCGCCACCCGCTCGTCGAGGATGGCGCCGCACCGCTCCAGGGCCACGGACCCGGCCGCCTCCAGCACGAAGGCGAGCGACTCCGGCG
>DASPJI010000460.1:0-12367 GCA_035628695.1 Thermoanaerobaculia bacterium
GAGGAGGCCCGAGGCGTCCACCACGGCGGTGACCCGGCCGGTGGCAGGGTCGATGCGCACGATCTGGTCGCGGAGCCAGACGTTGGCCCAGACCTGGCCATCGACGCACTCCAGCTCGTTGATCTGCTCCAGCGGCCGGCCTTCGAGGGTCACCCGCACCTGCCCCTGGACGGCGAAGGTCTCGGGATCGCGGAAGGTCAGCCGGTCCGAGCCGTCGCTCATCACCAGGCGCTTGCCGTCGTGGCAGAGCCCCCAGCCCTCGCCGGTATAGGTGAGCTCTTTCAGCTTGCCGAAGTCCGACAGCCGGTAGACCAGGGCGGTCCCCTCGTGCCAGGTGAGCTGGATCAGCCGGTCCCCCACCAGGGTCAGCCCCTCGGCGAAGTATTGCGGCGGCAGGTCCAGCCGGCGCCGTACCTCGCCCGTGGCCGGGTCCACCTGCCGCAGGCTCGACTGCCCGTAATGGCCGGCGCTCTCGTAGAGGCTGCCGTCGTGCCAGAGCAGGCCCTGGGTGTAGGACTGGGGATCGTGAGGGCGGATGGAGACGACCTGCGCCCGCAGCCGCTCCGGACCCGGAGCCGCCGCCTGGGTGGCGGGCGGCGCGGCGGGACGGGACGGCTCGGCGGGGGGCTGGCCCGCCCCCCGCAGCCACCAGAACGAGAGCAGGGCGACCGCGAGACCGCTCATGAGGACAATGATGCCCCATTTCGCGGCTGATTTCGCGGGCGCTTTCCCGGGCGGCGCCGGGGGCGGCGCGCCGGCCCCCGGCTTCCCGGTGTCACGCTTCCGGCTCACGGCTCCCACGAGCACCCGGCCAGGGGCTCGGGCAGCGACTCGGGCGCCCAGGCCGGATCGGGCATGCCGATCGGCTGTCCGGGCGGCGCCTCGGGCGGCGCGGGACGGGCCGTCGCCTCCTGCGCCCGGCGGTCGAGGTAGCGCCCGATCTCCCGCGCCAGGAACTCGCGGTGCGCCAAGGCGTCGTTCGGCCCCGGCCGGCGCGCCAGGGCGGCGAGCTGGGCATCCACCCGCGCCCGCACGCCGGGCGAGGCGTTGGCGTTGGCCGACAGGTCGATCAGCCGGCGTACCACGACCCACTGCACGGTGCGGCGCAGCTCGGCCTGGCGCTCGGTCTCCTTGCCCGCTCCGGTGCCGAAGGCCGCACCCACCAGCCCGTCCAGCACCTCGTCGAGCCCCGGCATCTTCGGGTCGCGGCGATGGAAGTCCACCAGCCGGGCGGCGCGCTCGGGCTGGAGCAGCCCCAGCACCGCCATGTCCGCCGCCGCCCCCGCCGCGCCGAGCGGGTCGAAGGTGGGATCGGTCCACCCCTTGAACAGCTCGCGGTTCGGCAGGTACCCCGACGGCCGGGGGAGCAGCAGCGCGATCAGCGGGTCGGGCAGGTCCAGCGCCTCGGGCGACAGGGTGGCCAGCACCGCCGACAGCGCCCGGCGCTGCCACTCGGCGTCCACCGGCCTGGAGGCCGGCTGGCCGTCGCCGCGCACGGCGTACGTGTATTCGAGGCCGCCCACCACCTTGACCGCCGCCTCGAGCTGGTAGCGGTGATGGAAGTAGACCGGCGCCAGCACCTCCTGGATCAGGGACAGGGGGCGGCCCGGCGCCAGGTTCTTCTCGCCGAAGCGGCCGAGGGCGAGGCCGCGCACCTTCATGGCGTGGCGCAGCCCCTCCGCCGGGTCCGGCCCGTTGTCCCACAGGTGCGCCCGCGGGTGGGCGGAGCCCAGCCCCCGGGCGTCCTCGTCGGTGAGGAAGAGGTAGCCGCGGCCGACCCCCTCGCGGGCGATGGCGTCCAGGGCGAAGGCCTCGTCCGTGCCGGGAGGGAACTGGCTGTAGGCGAAGCGGATGGAGTGGACGTCCCACTCCCCCATCCCGGTGCCGTAGGTCTCCGAGAAGTCCATCTGCCCGTCGGTGGTCAGCTTCACCAGCGGCGCCGGGTAGTCCATCACCGAGGCCCGTCCGCCGTAGGTCGAGGCGGCGAAGTTGTGGTTGAGGCCGAGGGCGTGCCCCACCTCGTGCGCCGCGAGCTGTCGGATGCGCCAGAGCGAGAGCTGGATCGGGTCGTCCGGCCCTCCCTTGCCGGTACGCTCGGCGTCGGTCAGCCCCTCGAAGAGGAGACGGTCCTGGCGCACGCGGAGCGATCCCAGGGTGACGTGCCCCTTGAGGATCTCGCCGGTCCGCGGGTCGATCATGCCGCCGCCGTAGGACCAGCCGCGGGTCGACCGGTGCACCCACTGGATGACGTTGTAGCGCACGTCCAGGGGGTGGGCGCCGGGCGGCAGCAACTCCACCCGGTAGGCGTCGACGAAGCCGGCCTTGTCGAAGGCCTCGCGCCACCAGCCCGCACCCTCCACCAGGGCGGTGCGCACCGGCTCCGGCGCGCCCGGGTCGACATAGAAGATGATGGGCTTCTTGACCGTCGAGCGCGCCGCCGTCGGATCGGTCTTCTCCAGACGGAAGCGGGCGACGAGCTTGGTCTCGACCGGCGCGTCGAGCGGCGCGGCGTAGTCCATGAAGTCGAGCGAGTAGGAGCCGGCGCGGGGGTCGAACTCCCGCGTCTGATAGCCCGGCTCGGGCAGAGCGATCAGCGAGTGGTGCTGCGTGACGCTGACCACGGAGCCGGTGGGCGCGGTCTCCCGCACCAGCGCGCCCGGATCGCTCGACGTATAGGTCAGCAGCGCCTCGAGCTCCAGGTTCTTCGGGAAGCTCAGGCAGTTCTCGAAGTCGACGGCGCTGCGGGCGGGGTCGAGCGACCAGCTCCCCTGGCCGGCGAGCCGCATGCTGCGCGGCAGGTCGTGGGCGTCGCGCACCAGGAACGAGGTGAAGTCGACCAGCGCCCGGCCGTCCGGGTCCTGGGCCGTGACGTCGCCGGCCCACAGCACCGAGGTGGCGAACGACTCGCGCACCGCCTGGAGCTCGTCGGCGTTCTCGGAGCGGGCGCGGAATTTCAGGTTCGGCTGCTCGAGCAGGAGCCTCCCCCCCATCCGCCGCAGCGTCACCAGACGGGTGGAGCCGAGCTGGCCGCGGTCGAGCCCCACCGGGTTGGAGCCGAGGCCGGTGCGCAGGCTCTCCACATAGATGAACGTCCCCACCTCGCCGCGCGGGCCCGAGGCCGGAGGGAGCTCCAGCCACACCTTGCCCTTCTGGCGGTCATAGTGGAGGTTGAGCAGCCCCTCGCGGCGGTCGAGCCCGGCGGTGGCCTTGGCTACCGTGGGGAGCCCGCTGTCGGCGGCCGGAGCCGCGGCCGGCTTGGCGGCCGCCGGGGCCGCCGCGGCCCCCGGGACGAGGGATGGCGCCACGAGACAGAAGGCAAACAGAGAAGACTTCAAAGCTGAAGGCATCCAATTCATATCAAGGCCTCATGGGAAGATTGGGAAAAGCCCGCAGAGTCTAACACCGGCGCGCTGTGACAGAGATATGACGGAGGCTGGCCGGATCTGATAACCTTTCGCCTGTCTGATGATCAGCGGAAAACTCGTGGTGGTCACCGGCCACCTCTTTCAGGCGGTCTGCGCCGCCATGATCGCGGTGGTACTACTGGTGTTTTACCGGCACTATCGCCGGCGATACCTGCTGCATTGGGCCTGGAGCTGGTGGGCCTTCTGCCTCTACGTCGGCGGCGCGGCCATGGCTCAGAGCTCGCCGTCGCCGGCGTGGGTGCTGCCGGCGACGACCCTCTCGGTGATCGGCGGCTATGCCCAGATCGCCTTGCTCATGGTCGGCACCTGGGAGCTGGCGCGGGGGCACGACCTCGCGCGCGGGAAGACGCGCCGGGCGGTGGGGCTGCTGGTGGTCTTCGGCCTGCTCATGGTCCTGGTCACGGTCGCCTCCCCCTATCCGGTCCGCCTGCTGGTGCGCATCGGCCTGCGGACGTTCCTCGCCGGCCTGGCGTTCCTGGCGGCGTCGGTGGGAGTGCTAAGGCACTCCGGCAGCGGCATGGGGCCCAAGGTCCTCGGCGGGGCCTTTCTGGTGTACGCCCTGGAGCAGTTCCACTACACCACCATCATGGGCCTGCCGCTCCTGGACGTGGACGTCGACCTGCCGTACCTGCCGTTCCTCGGCCTGTTCGACTTCCTGCTGCAGACCGTCATGGGGATGGGGATGGTGCTCTGGCTGCTGGAGGAGGAGCGCCGGCGGGTCCTCTCCGCCGCCGGGCGCATCGAGCACCTGGCCTATCACGACACGCTGACCGGGCTGCCCAACCGCAGCCTGCTGCTGGAGAACCTGCGGACCGCCATGGCCCGCTCCGAGGTGGACGGCCGCAAGGCCGCCGTCCTCCTCCTCGACCTCGACCGCTTCAAGCTGGTCAACGACTCGCTCGGCCACGCCGCGGGCGACCGGCTGCTCCAGATGGTGGCCGAGCGCATCCAGCAGGTGGCGCGGCCCGGCGACACGGTGGCGCGACCCGGCGCCGACGAGTTCGTGGTGCTGCTCCCCGGCCTCGCCAACGAGGGGGAGGCGCTCCGCATGGCCGAGCGGCTCCTCGGCGTCATCCGCCAGCCCCTGTCGCTGGACGGCCGGGAGATCGTGGTCACCGCCAGCCTCGGCATCAGCCGCTTCCCCAAGGACGGCTCCAACCCCGAGGACCTGCTCCACAAGGCCGACCTCGCCATGTCCCAGGCCAAGGGCCGGGGGCGCGACACCTTCCAGATCCACACCGTCAGCATGGATACCCGGGCGCTCGAGCGGCTTTCGCTCGAGGCCGACCTGCGCCGCGCCCTGGACGGCGACGAGCTCCTCCTCTTCTTCCAGCCGATCCTCGACGTCCGCACCCGCCGCATCGAAGGGGGAGAGGCGCTGCTGCGCTGGCGCCACCCCGAGCGCGGCCTGCTGCGGCCGAACGACTTCCTGTGGGTGGCGGAGCCCTCCAGCCTCTCGCATCAGCTCGACTTCTGGGTCCTGGACTGCGCCTGCCGGGAGCTGCGGCGCTGGCAGGCGGCGGGGTCGCGGCTGCGGGCGGCGGTCAACCTCTCCGCCCGCTCGCTCCATCACCCGGAGCTGATCCGGCGGGTCGAGGATCTGCTGGAGGAGAACGGCCTGCTCCCCAGCTCGCTGGAGCTGGAGATCCCCGAGCGGCTGGCGATGCAGAACGCCGAGGTGACCCTGGACGTGGTCCGCTCCCTCAAGGACCTGGGCGTCGGCGTCGCCCTGGACGACTTCGGCACCGGCTACGCCCTCCCCTACCTGCGCAGCCTGCCGGTCAACACGCTGAAGATCGACATCTCGTTCGTCCGCGCCCTGGGCGAGGGGCCGGGGAGCGCCGAGCTGCCGGCGGCGATGATGACCCTGGCGCGCAACCTGGGGATCCGGGTGGTAGCCGAGGGGGTGGAGCACGAGAAGCAGTGGGAGCTGCTGCGCCACCAGGGTTGCGACCAGGTGCAGGGGCACCTGTTCAGCCCGCCGCTGCCGGCGGAGGAGTTCCGCGAGCTGCTGCTGCGGCGGCGCCTGCCGGAGTGGGAAGGGCTGGCGGCGCGCGCCGAGCCCGCCGGTCTGTAAGCGCCTTTTGACCGGCACGCCGGGAAATCATTTGTCACCCGCGGCCGTTCTGTGGAATGGACGCGTGCGCGGGAGCTCCTTCCCTTGCCTTCGAAGATCGACATGGTCTATACAGAAAACATGCAGACTGCTGCCATTCCACAACACCCCGTAGAAACCACCGACGAGAGGTTCGAATCCCTCGGCCTCTCCCCACCCATCCTCCGGATGATCGGGAACCTCGGCTTCGAGCACCCGACCCCGATCCAGGCCAAGGTCATCCCCGTCGCCTTGACCGGCCGGGACCTCATCGGCTTGGCGGAGACCGGCTCGGGCAAGACCGCCGCCTTCTGCATCCCGCTCGCCGAGCGCCTGGCCCGCGGCGAGAGCGCCCGCGCCCTGATCCTCTGCCCCACCCGCGAGATCGCCCTCCAGACCCAGGCCTTCCTCGACCTCTTCGGTCAGGAGTACGGCCTCAAGACCGCCTGCCTGATCGGCGGCGTCAAGATGGGTCCCCAGGTGCGGGCGGTCCAGGCCAGGCCCGCCGTGGTGGTGGCCACCCCCGGCCGCCTGCTCGATCACGTGGAGCGCCGCACCCTGCGGCTCGACGGGATCAACGAGCTGGTGCTGGACGAGGCCGACCACATGCTGGATATGGGCTTCATGCCGCAGGTGAACCGGATCCTGCAGCTCCTGCCCGAGAAACGCCGCACCATGATGTTCTCGGCGACGATGCCCGAGCCGATCGAGAAGCTGGCGCAGCGGTTCATGGCGGACCCGCTGCGGGTCGACATCCTCCCCGAGGGGGGCACCGCTTCCGGCATCAGCCACCGCCTCTACATGGTGGACCCGGAGAACAAGAAGGCCTGCATCCTGGCGCTGCTCCATCTGGAGCTGGGGAGCACGCTGGTGTTCACCCGCCGCCGCACCGACGCCGAGTGGCTGTGCGGCGTCCTGGAGCGGGAGGGGCATCCGGTGGAGCGCATCCACTCGGACCTCAACCAGGGCCAGAGGGTGGAGGCGCTGCGCGGCTTCCGCGAGGGCGAGCACCGCATCCTGGTGGCGACGGACATCGCGGCGCGGGGCATCGACATCCCGCAGATCCAGCACATCATCAACTTCGACATGCCCGAGACGGTGGAGGACTACATCCACCGCGCCGGCCGCACCGCCCGCGGCACGGCCCACGGCATCGTCTCCTCCATCGCCTCCTGGATGGACAAGGCGACGATCAAGGAGATCGAGCAGACGCTGGGAGAGGATCTCCCCCGCTGCACGGTCCCCGGCGTCGAGCCCTGGGTCGAGATGAAGCCCAAGAACGTCCTCGGCGGCAACCGCCGGGGGCTCAAGGTCAAGCGGCGCTGAGCGCTGTTCGAAGGCGCTCGAAGCGCCGAGGCGGCAGGGGTCGGCTCGCGCCCTCCCCTGCCGGCCTGACAGGAAACCCTCCCACCCTTTTCCTTCTCCAGCCTCCTGCCCGGTCGAGCCTCAGTTCTCCTTCGTCGGGTCCCAATCCGGAGGCGGCGTCTTCCAGGAGACGCTGCTCTTCCAGTCCCACCGGAAGGGGATGTGGAGGTGGCGGTCCCGCTCGGTGGTGCCGTCGACCGCCTGGACGTTCCACAGGCAGATCGCCCGCTCGTTCCGGATCCTCTCCATCAGCCCGGGGCCGCCGATGGTGTTGTCGCAAGCGGCCTGGTCGCTGACGAAGCCCTCGATCTTCTTCGCCGCGTCGGGGTCGTCGTAGCGCTGCCGCACCGCCTCGGGGTCGAAGGAGAGCCAAGCGCGGGCGATGCGCTCGGCCTCGGCGCGGGCGGCGCCCTGCCGCTGAGCCTGGGGCAGCGCCATGACCCGGATGAACGACGCCCAGGCGTCCTTCATCCCCTCGACCGCCACCAGGGCGTTGAGCTTGACGTTGGCCGGCGTCCAGTCGTTGCGGCGGTTCAGCCAGATGATGTCTCCCACCTTGGCGTAGTCGAGATTGAAGTCGATGGCGAACGGCTTGTTGCGCGAGTGCTGGTCGCTGTGCAGGCTGCAGAGGTAGGTCTTGATCCCCTGCAGGCTTCGGTAGCCGTCGGCGGGCAGGCGCACCGTGTGATCGGCGCTGAAGGAGTCCTGGAAGAGGTGGATGGCGCGGCCGAAGAGGAAGTAGTTGCGGTCGGCCTCGATCTTCACCGAGTAGCCGCCGCCGTCCCAGGCCTTGAGTTGGCCTTCGGGCGCCGTGGCCGCGTCGACGAAGTACTGGACGAAGCGGGCGACGCCGTCGTTCATGGCCGCCACGGCGCCGGCGCCGCCCGCGTCGCCACGCATGCGCATGAAGTGGTCGCGCTGGATGTCGTCCGGGAGCTGCGGCACCATGTCGAAGCAGTTGTACTTGGCCGATTGAGCCTTGACGACGTTGAAGCCGCCGATGTCGACCCAGCGCTGGCCGAGGACGGCGTCGAGGACCTTCTGGTACCTGGCGCCGTAAGTCTTCTCGCCGGTGGTCTGGCGCTTGAAAGCGGCGGCCATCTCCGGGGTGATGTTGGGGTTCTCGGCACGGGGAAGCTGGTTCTTGGTGCGCGGGTCGCTCGGCGAGTCCCCACTCTCGTCGCCCAGCACCTCGAGGGCGGAGCGGACGGTGAGCCACTCGTGCCCCTGCGGCGTGCCCCCGGTGCCGCGGATGCCCGCCCCCTGGGTGAACGGCAGGGCCGGGCCGGCGCACAGGCAGGCCGCGACCGCCAGGGCGATGGTCTTGGTGAATCTCCTCTTCATGATGCTCTCCTCGTGATCGTCGCGGCCCCGGGGATGGAGCCGCGGAATTACAGGAGAGCTGTCACGAGGGGGCGGGTTATCTCAGGGACGAGAGGGGGACCCGCGGGTCCGTATCGAGAAGCAGGCCGATGAGGACGGCGGCTATCCCCTCGTGCTTCCAGGCCTGGACGGCCGGGAGGCGGTGGGACGGCTCCGGGTGTTCGACGAGGATCTCGTCAGCGCCGTCAACGTGGCGATCCACCTGCTCCAGGCGCCGGAGTCCCTCGCCTGGCTGCTGGAGGCGGCGGGCGGCGTCGCCTTGGAGCGGTGCGGGGTGATCCTCGACGAACGGGTGGCGGAGGCGGGCGGGTAGGTAGGTTGCCGTACCAGGGCCACCGGCGGGCCTGGGCCTGCCGGTGGCGCGCCACATCCTGCCGCCCGGTCACCAAGGGATCGAAGAGTCTGGCGGACTCCCCAGAGTCATGGCGGAGGGAACCCAGAAGTCGGGATGACCCCGAGAAAGTCACGAAGGATCCAGAGGTCGGGATGAACCCCCCGGAAGTCATGGAGGAAATCCACAAGTCTGGATGACTCCCGGAGAGTCAGCGAGGAATCCAAAAGTATGGATCGACCCGCGGAAGGTCAGCGAGTCCTCAAGCCGCCGCAAGGGATTTGTAAGGGATGTAAAGGCTTCAACCGGCAGGGCTTCGCGGCTGCTAGACTGGCGAGGTCATGCGGTTTCGCGGCCTCTCCCGCTACGCTCACTTCCTCATCGCCGGGGCTCTCCTGGCGGTGCTGGCCGTGCTGGCGGTGCATCAATATCACTGGATCCACAACGTCAGCGAGCTGCATCGCGAGCGGATGCGGCGGGACCTGCGCTCCACCGGCATCCGCTTCACCCGCGACTTCAACCGCGAGGTGACGCGGGCGTTCCTCTACTTCCATCCGGATTTTGCGGAGCGCACTCCGTGGCGCGAGCTGGCGGCGCGGCAGCTCGAGCGCTGGCGTACCGAGGCGCCCTACCCCCGCCTCGTGCGCGACGTCTTCGCGGTGCGGCGGACCGATTCGGGGGAGCTGATCCTCGAGGCGCTCGTCTCCGACGCGCCGGAGGGCGGCCGGTTCCGGGACATCCCCTGGCCGGCGGACCTGGAGCCGTTGCGCCGGCGTCTCTCCGATGGCCACTCCCACTTCGACATGACCTCGCCCGTCTCGGCGGACGTCCCGGGGCTGGTGGTGCCGCTCCCCTTCCAACCCTTCGAACCGGCTGGCGGCGGCGCCTTCATCCGGGAAGGAAAGCACCGCTGGAACGAATATCTGGTCGTGCGGCTGGACACGGGGGTCATCGCCGGCGAGATCCTCCCCGCTCTCACCACGGAGCACTTCGGGAGCCCTCGCGGGGTGGACTATGCCGTGGCTGTCGTCGCCACGGACAATCCCGCGCGAGTGATCTATCGCTCCGATCCGAGCCTCCCCGCCGCGGCCTTCCGTACCGGTGACATGCAGCTCGGCCTCCTCGCCGTGGGGCCTTTCGAGGAGTTGCGCAGGCTCCTGCCCCGAACGAGAGGAGAGAGAGGAGAGGGGCACCCCGGGCACATCCGGCGCCACTTCCGAATCCAGGTCGATCCGCCGTCAGCTCCCGACGCTCCCGACGTGGAAGGTGTGGAGGGGAGGGAGCCCCGGCGGGCCGCCGGCTGGCAGCTCGTGATCCGGCACCGCAACGGCACCCTGGAGGACGCCGTGGCCCGCGTCCGGCGCACGCAGATGGCCGCCGGAGCCGGCATGCTGGCGCTCCTGGGGGTGACCTCCGTGCTGCTGGTGATCGCCACCCAGCGGACCCAGGCGCTGGCGCGGCAGCAGATCGAGTTCGTGGCCGGCGTCTCGCACGAGCTGCGCACGCCGCTCACCGCGATCCGCTCGGCCGGCCAGAACCTCGCCGACGGCGTGGTGACCGATCCGTCCCAGGTGAAGCGCTACGGCGTCCTCATCGCGAGCGAGGGGCGGCGGCTCTCGAACATGGTCGGCCAGGTGATGGAGTTTGCCGGCTTCCAGTCGAACCACAAGAACTACGAGCTGCAGCCCACGGCGGTTGCGGACGTCCTGGAAGGCGCCCTGGAGGAGAGCCGCTGGCTGCTCGAGGAGCGGCACGCCCAGGTCGAGAAGGACATCGCCGCCGGCCTCCCCCCCGTGCTGGCCGACGCGCCGGCCCTGCGCCGGGCGGTGGGGAACCTGCTGGAGAACGCGGCCAAGTACGGCGGGCGCCCGCCGCGGATCGGCGTACGCGCCCGGACCGAGGGGCGCGAGGTGGAGGTCACCGTGGAGGATCACGGGCCGGGGATCGGCAAGGAGGACCTGCCGCGCCTGTTCGAGCCCTTCTATCGCGGCCGGAACGGCTCCACGCGCGGCATCCCGGGGAGCGGCCTGGGCCTGAGCATCGTGCGCCACATCGCTGAAGCCCACCGCGGCCGGGTCAGCGTGACCACCAATCCGGGCCAGGGGAGCGCCTTCACCCTGCACCTGCCCGCGGCGCCCGGAGAGGAGGCGGCGTGATCGCGGCCCGCTCGCAGAAGCCGTCTCGGCGCATCCTCCTGGTGGAGGACGAGCCCAGCCTGGTCCTCACCCTCACCGACCGCCTGATCGCCGAGGGCTACGAGGTGGAGACCGCAGGGGACGGCGAGACCGGCGTCGAGCTGGCGCTCCAGGGCTCCTTCGACCTCGTGCTCCTGGACGTCATGCTCCCCGGCAAGGACGGCTTCGAAGTCTGCCGCGAGCTGCGGCAGCACGGCATCGAGGTCCCCATCCTGATGCTCACCGCCCGCGGCCAGGTGGTCGACCGGGTGGTGGGCCTCAAGCTGGGCGCCGACGACTACGTGGTCAAACCGTTCGAGATGATCGAGCTGCTCGCCCGCATGGAGGCCCTGTTCCGGCGGTCGCGCCCCGCCGGCGGCCCCGCGTCCGCGGGGACCTACGCGTTCGGCGACGTGCGGGTGGACTTCCGGCGCGGCGAGGTCTTCCGCGACGGCGAGCCGGTGGCCCTCTCGGCACTGGAGTTCAAGCTCCTCACCTACTTCATCCAGAACCGCGGCACGCTGCTGTCGCGCGACGAGCTGCTGGACAAAGTCTGGGGCTACGACGCCATGCCCACCACGCGCACCGTGGACGTCCACGTCGCCTCGCTGCGCCAGAAGCTGGAGCGCAATCCCTCGCATCCGGAATTCATCCTGACCGTTCACCGGCGCGGCTATCGTTTCGCCGGTTGACGAGGCTTACATCTCTTACAAACAACTTGCGGCTTCCTGAGGACTCGCCTCCGGACTCGGACCTATCCTTTGAACCATGAAGAGGGCCTCGCGGGGATGCGGGAGCCTACTGATGAGGAGACCTGACATGAAAAAGATTGCTTTTGCGATGATGGTTGCCCTGCTCCTGACCGTCGCCGCCTTCCACGCCGTGCAGGCTGGCGAGCACAAGATCGTTCACAGGACCGTGATGGGCGGCCCCGGCTTCGGGGAGCATGTCGCGTCCGCCCTGGACCTGACCGAGGACCAGAAGGCCGAGGCGAAGAAGATCCACGAGGAGGTCTTCGCCAAGTCGCAGCCGCTCATGGAGCAGCACAGCCAGCAGATGGAAGCGGTCCACGCCCTGCTGGACGGCGACAACCCCGACGCCACCGAGGTCGGCACCAAGATGATCGCGGCCCACTCCTACATGAAGCAGGTCCGCACGCTCCACGACGAGGCGATGGCCCGCTTCTCCACCCTGCTGACCGCCGAGCAGAAGGCCAAGTTCGACGAGCTCAGGAAGTCGCACGACGGCGAATTCGGCCACCGGGTCCGGTTCATGCACCGCCGGCCGGGCCGCGACTGAGCCCGAACCGAGTCCTTCCTTCCAGCGGGACGGCCCCTGGACCTCCTCCCGGCCGCCCCGCGCTTTTTCCCGCTTTCAGTGCGCCGCGGGCCGCGCTTCGGCCACCCGTTCCAGGATGGAGCGAGTCATGCTGAGAGCGAGCTCGTGCTCCCCCATGAACACCTTCCCCGCCCTCTCCTTCACCAGCAGCTCGGACTCCTCCTCGCTGTGAGTGCGGACGATCGTCTCCACGCCTGGATTGACCATGCGGGCCACCTCCAGCATGCGACGGGCCGCGAAGGGGTCGGGAACGGCG
>DASPJI010000461.1:0-10249 GCA_035628695.1 Thermoanaerobaculia bacterium
CCTCGGCGGTGCCGGCATGATCGACGATGGGGCCGCCCGTGGACTGGCCGCCGATCCGGCGGAGGCTCACCATGCCGGACACCGGGTCCCCCTGTTCGTCCACGAGGCGGCCGGCGATCCGCGAGCCCGGGGTGAGCACGATGCGCAGGGGCTCGGCCGGGGGCACCTGGAGGTCCCGGAAGTCGGCGCTGGCGAAGCCCTTCCTGGAGATGGAGAGCGTCACCCGTTCCTCGGGCGCCAGGCCGGGAATGGAGAAGGAGCCGTCCGCCGCGGTCAGGAGCTCCTCTTCGCCGGCACGGTGGAGTGTCACCGGCAGCGGGGACGCCGTGCCGAGGAGCTGCACCGTGGCGCCGGCGACCGGCCGGTCCGCTGGATCGACCACGACCCCGGCAAGCGTCACGCCCGGCCCCAGGGTCACCGTCCCCAGGTCCACGGCTCCGTCGCCAGCCGTCAGTTGGAGGCCCCGCACCCGGGTCGGCGCGAAGCCGCGGGCGGAGGCCTGGAGGTCCATGCGCCCCGGCTTCAGGTGCTCCAGGGTGAAGACGCCGCGGGCGTCGGTCACGGCGGGGGTGAGCCGCCGCTCCATCTGCCGGAAGAAGGCAAAGCCCTCGTCTCCGTCCATCGAGGGGAAGAGCCACACCTCGGCGCCGGCGATGGGCCGGCCCTCGGCGTCCACCACCTTGCCGGAGGCGGCCAACCCCTTGGCGAGGACGATCCGCAGCCCGGACCGGGAGGCGTGCGGCGCCACCGGCGGGATGGAGAGGTCCGCGGCGACGAAGTCCGGATGGCTGGCGCTCAACGTGAGGGCCTCGCTGGACAGCACGCGGAGCCGGAACTCCCCCTTGGCGTCGCTGCTGCCGGACAGCAGGGGATTCCAGAGGCCGCTCTTGGCGGGATCGTCCGCCATTCCCCGGACCCTGGCGCCGGTGACCGGCCGGCCCGCCTCGTCCACCACGACGCCGCTCGCGACGGCCAGGGGCGTCAAGAGGAAGGTGGGGCCCTCTCCGGCCCGCACCTCTTCGAGGTCGGCCAGGTGCCCCACCGCGTCCCCGGTGACATGGCTCGGCTCTCCGGCCGTGAGGGTCAGGGTGTAGGCCCCCTGGGCGTCGGTGCGGACGAAGCCGGCGGGATCGGCGCCCGTCCAGACCAGGGCGCCGGCCACCGGAGCCCTGGAGCCCTCAGTGAGCACCCGGCCGGAGACGCGGACCGGCTCTGCCGGCAGCGTCACCCGGGTGAGAGGGTCCACCGTCCGGTTCGCCCGGCCCGCCCGCTGGGAGCGCAGGGTGGCCCGGGCCTGCCGGCCGTCCCGGGTCTCGACGGAGATCCCCAGGTCCCGCTCGCACGGCGCGGCGACCGTCACCCGGCCGTCCTCGCCGGTGACGCCCAGCGGCCAGGAGCGGTGAACGGCCAGGGCGCCCGCCACCGGCCGCGCCGCGCCATCCCTTCCCCGCGTGCTCACCTGGACCGTGCGCGGGCAGGCCGCCGCCAGACGCATCTCGGCGGTGCTCTCCCTCGCCGCCACCTTCAGCGCGGCCGGCGGATGGCCGGGAGCGGCGGCCTCCAGCTCGACCTCCACCCCCTTCCAGCGGGAGACCGTAGCCGTGCCGTCCGTCCCCGTAGTCACGAGCTCCGGCTTGGGCCACCACCACGACAGCGGGGTGAAGACCGGCGACTCCCCGGCGTTGACCCTCACCTGCGCCCCTGCCACGGGGCGCCCCTGGGCATCGACGACGCGAATAGGGAGCGGCGCCTCCTGGACCATCTCCAGCCGGGGGATCTCCAGGGGCTCCAGGAGGGGGAACAGGGAGAAGCGGCGAGGCACGAAACCGCGGGCGGTCACCTGCATCTCCCACATCCCCGGGGAAGGAGCGGACATCTCGAACCGGCCGTCCTCGCGGCTGGCAGTCCGGGCCACCGGTTCCGGCAAGGCCTTGCCCTGCAGCAGAAGCTCCTGGCTGGCGAAGCGGCTCACCACCGGCAGCAGCGCCACGCTCGCTCCGCGCAGAGGCTTCCCGTCGGCGTCCACCACTTGGCCCCGCAGCGGGATCGGCTCTCCGGAGACCGGCAACGCTCCGAGCCCCGGCAGCGCCGTTACCAACACCAGCACCCATACCAGCCAGGTCCGTCTCATCGCCCTTCCTTTCAGAAGTCGAGCATGTCCGCTTCCAAAAGGATATACGGATGGAAGCGGCGCTGTGTTCAGGAAGAGGTGGGGAGGTAGGGGGTTCCGTTTCTCCGGCCCCCCTCGACGGAATCTTTTCGAGACCGCCTCTTTCCTATTGATTTCCTCCCGCGTCCTCGATTACGCTTGAAGGCGCAGTAGGCAGGAAAGCGGCCGGCGTGTAGCCGGCCACAAAAAGGAGCGGGCACGGGTGAGGATGAGAGCTCACCCGAGCCCTAGTCACGCAAGGAGTCTAAGTCCAATGCGCAACCATCGCGATGGTAGCACCGGAGAACGTGTACCCTCTTCCACCCCCGCCGGGCCTTCACCGAACGCCTTCACCCCGGAGTATCTGGACCTTCTGAACCAGCGCGACGAGCCGGCGTCCGCGAGCGACGCGGACGCGGCCGGCCCGTGGCATCTGGAGCGGACCTCCGAGGGGGGCTGGGCGGTGCTGCGGCTGGGGGAGTCGCTCGGCCGGGGTGACGTCCCATCCGGCGACTTCATCCGTCCCGAGTTCGCCAAGCTGACCGCCGGCCTCCTCCCCGGCACCGGGAAGAGCAAGCGCTTCCGTCAGGGGAAGGACCACGACGGCCGGGGCTACCCCGTCTACTACGATGGCGACTGGATCGGCCATCTCCCCCTCTTCGACGAGGACCTGATCGCCTCGCTGAACATCGCCGACGCCCTGCTCAGCGCCCCGAACGACCTCGCCTGGGTCCTCGACGCCGCCGGAGGCGTGGCGCTGGAGCACACCGGCAAGATCTCCCTCGCCCGCGCCCGGGAGGATGCCGGCACGCCTGCGCCTATGTAATAAGGAAGCGGACGCTTCCCGGGGCGGCCCCGCCGCCCCGGGCCCTCACCCCCCGGCCCCCTCTCCCGCCTCCCCTGGCCCCCTCCCCGGGAGAGGGGGAGGCTTGTTTGGGCTTCATCCGGACGGCCTGGACTTTCCGGCCTCGCTGGAGCGCGGGAGGTGGTGCCTCCCCCCCTGGGCGGGCGGGAGGGAGGGAGCGGGGGAGGACAGGAGGGGGGTTCTTCTTTTTCAGCCGCGAAGCGGCGCAGGCATAGAGCCCCAACATGCAACGTCACCCGCTCCCGCCGCCTCTCCGGAAGGATTCTTCATCGCAGAGCAGCGTTCCCGCGGGTCGTTACCCGGCTAGAACGTCGCAGAGCCGCACTCCTTCGTCGCCGATCCGCACAGCTCTGCGACGTCCGTGTGCAGCTCTGCGACGTTCGAACACCAATCTGCGACGATTGAGGGGAACTCTGCGACGAATGAGCATTCCCCTGCGATGATTCAGAGGTACTCTGCGACGTTCCAGGGCAGCTCTGCGACGATCTTCTCGCCGCCGTAGTCGTGCGTGCCGGGACAGACCCCATCGCGTGGGAGAGATCAGGAGGCGGAGCCGTAGCGGAGCGAGAAGGTGCCTCCCCTTGCCTTGGCGCTACCTTGTAATCCCAAGGGGGAGGCGGTGCCTCCCCCCCTGGGAGGGCGGGAGGTCGGGAGCGGGGGAGGCCAGGAGGGGGGTTCGTCTTTTTCAGCCGCGAAGCGGCGACAGAATAAAGCCCCGGGCGTGAGCCCGGGGAAGACGCCCCCCACATCCCCCAGCCCCAGCGGGGCGACACGAACAACGTTCCGGGAGAGGTGGAGTGCCGCCCCTGCCGGGGCTGTGTTTTCAATGGATTGGCTTCCTGGCGCTCACGCGCCAGGCTAAATTCTGTCGCCGCTCCGCGGCTGGGAGGTGGGGCGCTTCTTCTTGGGTGCCTTTTTCGGGCGGCTCGGGGTTTCTTGGATCCGGGCGCGGATCGCGTCCACCCGGGCTGCCCACTTCTCGGCCTCCTGGTGGCCGATCTCCCGCGCGTATTCAACCTGCCGCTGCATCAACTCCACCGCGCGCTCCAGATCGTCCTCCGCCTCATACAGCAGGCCCAGGTTCCAACTGCCCCTCGCTTCCCCCGCCCGGTCGCCGATCTCGCGGGCGATCTGGAGCCTCTGCTCGTGGTGCTCGATGGCACGGCGCACATCGCCAAGTTCGGCGTAGGCGTTGCCCAGGTTGCCGAAGGTTTGTCCCTCGCCGCGCCGGTCGCCGGTCTCTTGTGCAATCTGGAGAACCTGCTCGAAGTGCTCGATGGCGCGACGCACATCGCCAAGACCCGCGTAGGCGTTGCCCAGGTTGCCTAGGGCATTGCCTTCTCCGCGCCGGTCGCCGATCTCGCGGGCGATTTGGAGATGCTGCTCGTAGTGCTCGGTGGCGCGACGCGCATCGCCAAGCTTGGCGTAGGCGTTGCCCAGGTTGCCGAGGGCGCTGCCCTCGCCGCGCCGGTCGCCGGTCTCGCGGGCGATCTGGAGAACCTGCTCGTAGTGGTCGGTGGCGCGACGCGCATCGCCAAGGTTCTTGTAGGCAATCCCCAGGTTGCCGAGGTGCCGTCCTTCCGCGGAGCGGTCTCCGAGTTGGCGGGCGGCGGCAAGAGCGCTCTCCAACCATTGAATTCGTTCTCGCTTCGGCTGGCGCAGATCCAGACAGTCGGCCCCGGCATCCAGATATCGGCTACAAAGCCGCGCTGCTGCCTCATCGGCCTTGGCCCCCTCCGCCGCCCAGGCGAATCCGGCTTGGATGTTCCCCCACTCCAGGTCGTAGAGCCGCAGGCCCACCAGAACGGAATCACCACCTTTCAGGTAGAGGAAATTCGCGGCGGCCAGGACCCACGCATAGTGTTCCGCGTGCCTGCGCCGAGCCTCCGCCCGCTCCGCCTCCTCCAGCCGGCTCGCCGCGAAGACCCGGGCGAGATCGTGAAGCCGGTACCGGCCGTCCTCCCCATCCACAAGGCTGCTCTTCAACAACGCTCCGAGCATGTCGTCGGCTGGCTCGGGCTCCATGGCCCAGACCGCCGCCGCTGCCTTGAGGTCGAAGGACCCCGGGAAGACCGCCAGTTCTCTCCAGCGCTTCTGGAGATCCTCGGGCAGCAGGTCGTAGCTCAAGGTAAAGGAAGCCTCCACGAGATCGAGCAGCTTCCGGGCGTCTTTCAACCTCTCGACGTAGGTGGCAGGGGAAAGGTCCGGCCGCTCCGTGAGGGCGGCACCTGCGAGACGGAGGGCAATGGGTAACCTCCCGCAAAGCCCGGCCAACTCGGCGGCACTCTCCCCGATACGGGGCTCGATCTTTAGCAGGAGCTTCTTCGCCTCCTCGGGCGACAACTCGTCCAGATCCCTGGTGAGGAGACCAGGGAGGTGGAAGTGGAACCGCGAGGTCACAAGCAGCAGGCAACCCTTGGGGGGAATCAGCGATTCGACCTGCTCCCGCCCGGCGGCGTTGTCCATCAGGAGAAGCGCCCGTTTGCCGTTGAGGACCGAGCGATACAAGGCGGCCAGTTCCTCCTGCCTCTCCGGGAGCTGGGCGTCCGGGTAGTAGGAGCGGACCACGTGGCTCATCGCCTGAGTCGGAAAGAGGGGAGTCGAGGAGACCCCCTTCAAATCGAGGTAGAGCTGGGCATCCGGAAACAAGGGCTTGAGCTGCTCGGCGAGCTTGAGCGCGAGGGCGGTCTTGCCGACCCCGGCCATCCCCCGAAGACCCGAGATGGTGGCGCCGCCCTGCTCGACGGCTTTCCGGAGATCCGCCAGCTCGGCTTCGCGGCCGGTGAAGTCGGCGGGTGGCGAGGGGAGTTGGTGGAGAGGAGAGACCGGCAGAGGAGGAGCGGCGCCTCCAAAAGAGATCTGGGCGCTGCCGGCCACGGTCACGACGTGGCCTCCCGCCTGGATATGCTGCTGCTCGATGCTGGCCGATCCCCCCGATCCTGTGCCGGGGGTCAGGCTTTTGGGGCGGAGTCTCCGCTGATGGCTTGGACGTCGCCGTGGGCGTCGACATCCTTCATGGAGATTCCCTGGCCGGGCCGGTCCTCGGCGTGGACGCCTCCAGCGCGGCTCTTCACTCCTTCCATGCTGATGCCGGGGCGGGTGGCGGCTGGTTGGACGGAGGGAGCTTGCTGGTTCTCTCCCTCGAAGGAGGCCCCGAGCCCGCCGGGGCCTTTGACCTCGAACTTGGCTTTCCCGCGATAGCGCACGACGGCGAAGATCACGAGCAGAGCGAGAATGGCTAGGCCGACGAGGGTGGCGGTTTGGGCATCCATGAGCTCACCTTTCAGGAGAACAGGAGAATTATAGCCGGCTGCGTGAAGGGCCATCTTGGCGGGGGCGGTGCAGAACCCCCCTCCTGTCCTCCCCCGCTCCCTACCTCCCGACCCGCCCAGGGGGGGAGGCACCACCTCCCTCTCAGGCCGGGAGTGGAGGTGAGGTACGGGACTTCGGGCGTCGGCTTGACGCCTCGGATAAGATCGGGGTTCTCCTCTTTGCCGGGGGGACCGACCGAGGACCCATGGACAAGCCGATTCTGTTTGCCATTGATGACGACGCCGAGGTGTTGAAGGCGATCGAGCGCGACCTGCGCCGCCAGTATGGCCAGCGCTACCGGGTGATGCGCGCCAGCTCGGGGCCCAGCGCCGTCGAGGCGCTGCAGCAGCTCAAGCTCCGCAACTCCCCCCTGGCCCTGCTGCTCGTCGACCAGCGGATGCCCCAGATGACCGGCGTCGAGGTGCTGGAGCAGGCGCTGCCCCTGTTCCCCGAGGCCAAGCGGGTGCTCCTCACCGCCTATGCCGACACCGATGCCGCCATCCGCGCCATCAACACCGCCCGCGTCGACTATTACCTGTTGAAGCCCTGGGACCCTCCCCAGGAGTCGCTTTACCCGGTGCTCGACGACCTGCTGGAGGACTGGCAGGCCTCCTACCGGCCGCCGTTCGAGGGGGTCCGCGTCCTCGGCCACCGCTGGTCGCCCAGGTCCTTCGAGGTGCGCGACTTCCTGGCCCGCCACCAGGTGCCCTATCAATGGATGGACCTGGAGGCGGACGGCGAGGCCCGGCAGCTCCTGGAGACCGCCTGCGGCCCCGAGGCTCCCACCGCCCGCCTGCCGGTAGTCATCTTCCCCGACGGCAGCCCCCTGCAGGAGCCGTCGCGCGGCGAGATGGCCGAGCGCCTGGGCCTGCGCACCCAGGCCGAGAGCCGCTTCTACGACCTGGTCATCGTCGGCGGCGGACCGTCGGGGCTGGCGGCGGCGGTCTATGGCGCCTCGGAGGGACTGCGCACGCTGATGATCGAGGGGGACGCACCGGGCGGCCAGGCGGCCACCAGCTCGCGGATCGAGAACTACCTCGGCTTCCCCGCGGGGCTCTCCGGCGCCGACCTCGCCCGCCGCGCCGTCGCCCAGGCGACCCGCTTCGGGGTGGAGATCCTCACCCCGCAGGAGGCGGCGGGCGTCCGCCTCGAGGACCCGTACCGCATCGTCGTCCTGGGCGACCGCTCGGAGGTGAGCTGCCACGCCCTCCTGATCTCGACCGGCGTCTCCTACCGGAAGCTGGAGGTCCCCGGGGCCGACAAGCTCACCGGCGCCGGCATCTACTACGGCGCCGCCATGACCGAGGCGATGTCGTGCCGCGACGAGGACGTCTACATCGTCGGCGGCGCCAACTCGGCTGGGCAGGCGGCCATGCACTTCGCCCGGTACGCCAGCAAGGTGGTGCTGCTGGTGCGCGGCGGCTCGCTCGCCAAGAGCATGTCCCAGTACCTGATCGACCAGATCTCCGAGACGCCCAACATCGAGGTCAGGACCCGGACCCACGTGGCCGAGGCGCACGGGGAGGACCACCTGGAGGAGCTGGTGCTGGCGCGCGAGGACGGGGACGAGAGCGCCCGGGAGACGGTGCCCGCCCGCTCCCTCTTCGTCTTCATCGGCGCCCAGCCGCGGACCGGCTGGCTCGAAGGGGTGGTGGAGCGGGACGAGCACGGCTTCATCCTCTCCGGCCCGGACCTGCCCAAGGGGTCGGACGGGCGCCGCCCGCGCGGCTGGCCGCTCGACCGCGACCCGTTCCTCCTGGAAGCGAGCGTCCCCGGCATCTTCGTGGCGGGCGACGTCCGCCACGGCTCGGTCAAGCGCGTGGCCTCGGGTGTGGGAGAGGGGGCCATCGCCGTGTCGTTCATCCACCAGTACCGGAGCCGGCTGTAGGAGAGAGGAGGCACCATGCTGCACGATCCCAGAGAACAGAAGATGTTCCCCCGGCTCGAAGGCGAGGTCCTGCAGGAGCTGGTGGAGCTCGGGACCGAGCTGGAGCTCCAGGACGGCGACCGCCTGTTCAGCGAAGGGGACCGCGAGTACGACTTCTTCGTCGTGCTGGACGGCCAGGTCCGGATCACCAAGCGGGTGGGGAAGGAGGAGACGCTCCTCGCGATCCACGAGCCCGGCGAGTTCACAGGCGAGATCTCCATGCTCACCGGCGGCCCCGCCATCGCCAACGGCTATGCCGAGGGGCCGGTCCGGGTGCTGCGCCTCGATCCGAACGCCTTCCGGCGCCTGATGGCCGAGTGCGCGCCCGTGGCCCGGGTGGTCCTCACGGCCATGGCGGCGCGGGCGACCGACGTCGACGCCCAGCTCCGCCAGCAGGAGAAGCTCGCCTCGCTGGGCAAGCTCGCGGCCGGCCTCGCCCACGAGCTGAACAACCCGGCGTCCGCGGCGCAGCGGGCGGCGGGCCAGCTCCGCGACGCCGCCTGCGGGTTCCTCCGCTTCTCCCTGGAGCGCGAAGACCCCTTGTCGCCGGAGGGCCGCCGCTTCCTGTGCGACGTCCATCGCGAGGTCCTGGCCTGCGCCGGCCCGTCGTCGGCACCCCCGGCGCTCGATCCGGTGACCCAGAGCGACCGCGAGGACGAGCTGACGCAGTGGCTGGAGGACCGGGGCGTGCAGGACGCCTGGGACCTCGCGCCGACCCTCGTCTCCGCCGGCTTCGACCGCCAGAGCCTGGAGGAGGAGACCCGCGGCGTGCCCGACGGCGAGCTCGAGGAGGTGGTGACCTGGGCGCGCTCGATTCTGGAGCTGTCCGCCATGGTGGACCAGATCGAGACCGCCTCCACCCGCGTCTCGGACCTGGTCTCGTCGGTCAAGCAGTACTCCTACATGGACCAGGCGCCGCGCCAGGAGATCGACCTCCACGAGGGGCTGGAGAACACGCTCAAGATCCTGGCCTACAAGCTCAGGGGGATCGAGGTGGTACGGGAGTACGACCGCACCCTGCCGCGGGTGATCGCCTACGGCAGCGAGCTGAACCAGGTCTGGACCAACCTCATCGACAACGCCGCCGACGCCCTGGACGCTGCCGGCAACGGCAAGAGGCGGGTGCGCATCCGCACCTATCGCTGCCAGGAGGACGCCGTGGTGGAGGTGACCGACGACGGCCCCGGCATCCCGGAGGAGGTCCAGGGCAACATCTTCAACGCCTTCTTCACCACCAAGCCGATGGGGCAGGGGACCGGCCTGGGCCTCGACATCGCCCGCCGCGTCGTCCAGGTGCGCCACAAGGGGACCATCCGCTTCGAATCCCGCCCGGGAGAGACCACCTTCGAGGTGCGCCTGCCGATCGGCGGGGACTCATCCGGAGCCGTCGCGGCCTCGTAACCAGAGGCAGCGAGGGGATCTGGTAGTCTCTCGCGGATTTTGGGGGGAATCGGCGGATGAGCGAGCGTGCAGCGGTCCTGGCCTGGCTGGTGGCCTCGAGCCTTCTGGTGCCGGCCACCGGATGGGCCCAGGCCGAGGAGAAGGCGGAGGAGAGGGAGAGGAAGGAAAAGCAAGAGGCGGAGGAGCCGGAGCAGGCTCCGGCGCTCCAGGTCTACGAGGAGATCGAGGTCACCGGCCGCGCTTCGGACATGGTGGGGGTGGCGGACTCGGCGAGCGAAGGGGTGACCGGCCGGGAGGACCTCCAGCGCCGCCCGGTGATGCGGGCCGGCGAGCTGCTGGAGACGGTGCCCGGGGTCATCATCACGCAGCACAGCGGCGGCGGCAAGGCGAACCAGTACTTCCTGCGCGGCTTCAACCTCGACCACGGCACCGACTTCCGGGTGACCGTGGACGGCATCCCGGTCAACATGCCCTCCCACGGCCACGGCCAGGGGTACAGCGACGTCAACTTCCTGATCCCCGAGGTGGTGGAGAGCGTCCGCTACAAGAAGGGACCCTACTACGCCGATGAGGGGGACTTCGCGGCGGCCGGCGC
>DASPJI010000462.1:0-5938 GCA_035628695.1 Thermoanaerobaculia bacterium
CCGGGTGCGCTCCGAGATGCACCTCGTCGTGCGCGCCCTGGGGAGCCGCGACTGGGAGGAGGCCGCCGCCGCCATCCGCCAGGACCCGGACGATCCCCAGACCGTCTGGGACGCCGAGCGCTTCGAGCAGGCCCTCACCCCGTTCTTCGAGGAGTACGGCGAGCTGCTCTTCACCCCCGAGGCCCGCCGCCACCAGTACACGCGCCTCGAGAAGACCGGCGACCGCGTCTGGACCGTGTCCCAGACCCTCCTCGATCCGCAGGGGGACAACCTCTGGGCCGCCGAGGGGGAGATCGACCTGCGCGACCGCCACGCCGCCGAGGGCCCGCTGGTCCGCCTGCTGCGGATCCAGCCCTGAAGGAGTTGCACTCGATGGACCTCGGGCTCCACTTCTGGATCGGGCTCCAGCCCACCCTCGATCTCTCGGATCACGACCGCCGGCTGCTGGAGCGGCTGCGTCCGGCGGGGGTGGTCCTCTTCCGCGGCAACTTCCAAAGGGACGCCTCCTACGAGGAGTGGACCGCCCGGCTCCGGCGCCTCCTCGGGGACGCCCGCGAGGCGATCGGCCGCGAGCGCATCCTCGTCGGGATCGACCACGAGGGGGGCACGGTCCACCGGCCGCCGCCGCCCATCACCCACTACTCGTTCGCCAAGGAATGGGCCCACCAAGCGGGAGACGTGGGGAAGGCCATGGGGGTCGAGCTGCGCTCCCTGGGAATCAACGTCGATTTCGCGCCGGTGGTGGACATCCACTCGAACCCCGACAACCCGGTGATCGGCCCGCGCTCCTTCGGCACGACGCCTGAGGCCGTGTCCGCCGCCGCCGGGGACTTCCTGCGCGGCCTCCAGTCTACGGGGGTGCTCGGCTGCCCCAAGCACTTCCCCGGCCACGGCGACGCCGCCGTCGACTCCCACCACGCCATGCCGGTCCTGGACCTCGCGCCGGAGACCCTGCGCGAAAGGGAGCTCGCCCCCTACCGCGCCCTCCTCACCGACACGCGGCTGGTGATGACCGCGCACATCCTCTTCCCGCGCCTCGACGACCGGCCGGCGACGCTCTCCGAGCCGATCCTCCGCGGCCTGCTGCGCGACGAGATCGGCTTTACCGGCGCCGTGGTCACCGACGACATCGGCATGGGAGCCGTCTCGAAGCTCTTCGACGACCCTGACGCCGCCCCCCGGACCCTCCGCGCCGGCGGCGACCTCATCCTCATCTGCGACTACTGGACGGAGACCGAAAGGGCGCTCGCCATGGCCGCCCATCTGGAGGACGCCCTCCGCCGGGGCACCCTGGACGAGACGGTCCTCGAAGCCTCGCGGTCGCGGGTGGAGACCCTCCTGTCCGAAGCCCCCCAGCACGAGGTGGAGATCCTGCCCGAGGAGGTCTTTGCCCACCACGCGACCCTCGCGCCGACGCGCACGGCGGCAGCGGTCTCGACACGGGCCGCGCAGAGCGTCAGCGTAGCGGAGAGGTGAGGGGCGGGCCCTGACGGCGAGCCTTGGACCGCAGGGGGTGGTGGTGCCTCCCCCTTCGGCGAAGACTCCTCAGTGCTTCGGCGGCATTCCTCAATGCTTCGCCGCGACTCCTCAAGACTCAGGGATCATCCCGAAGCGCTCCGGAACGGCGCCTCAACGTCGAGGGGCCGTTCCTCAGTGCTCCGCCGCCGCTCCGGAGCATTCCGGGACGGCTCCTCAGTGTTGAGGAGTCATCCCTCAGTGCTTCGCCGCGGCTCCTCAACACTGAGGGACCACGCCGGAGCCTTCCGGGACGGCTCCTCGGTGCTTCGCCGCCGTTCCTCAACACTTCGGGGCGGCCCCTCAGTGCTACGAAGTCCCTGCGGAGCGTTGAGGGTCGGCCCCTCAGTGTTCCGGCGCCGCGGCGGAGCACTCCGCCGCCACTCCTCAATGTTGAGGAACGATCCCGAAGCGTTGAGGAACCGCGGCGAAGCACTGAGGAACGGCGGCTCACCGTGTTGCGATCTCCCTTGACTCCGGTTCAATCCTGGGAATAATGCACACTTGTCTATAGTTTGAACACGCGTTCGGCACGACCCACAACCCGGAGGAAGTTTGTCCATGAGAAGAGCCGTGCTCCGGACCGCCCTGGCGGTTCTCCTGATTGCCCCTGCGGCCCACGCCCTGACCCTCGACCAGACGATTGGAGGCTGCGGCGGCCTGGCGCCCACGCGCACCATCCAGGCCAACCCGTCCACCTACAAGTCGCTGATCGCGGGGCTGCTGCCGGGCGACCGGATGCTGCTCGCCCCCGGTACCTACACCCAGGGCCTGCGCCTGCACGGCAAGAACGGCCAGCCGAACAAGTGCATCGTCATCGAGGGGCCGGCGACCGGCACCCCGGCGTTGTTCGTCGGCAGCGGTCTCTGGAACACGGTGAGCCTGCGGGACAACAGCTACCTGGTGATCCGCAACCTCCAGCTCGACGGCAAGGGCCTCGCCGGTGACGGCGTCAAGGCCGAGGTCGAGTCGACCTATACCCACCACATCACGCTGGAGAACCTGAAGCTCGTGGGCTACGGCCAGTCCGACCAGCGGGTCGGGATCAACACCAAGTCCAGGGCCTGGAACTGGGTCATCCGCTACGTCACCATCGAGCGCGCCGGCACCGGCATGTACCTCGGCAAGTCCGACGGCACGGGCGAGTTCGTCAACGGCCTCATCGAGCACAACCTGGTCTCCGGCACGCTGGGCTACAACGTCCAGATCAAGCACCAGAAGAGCCGCGCGACCGGCATCGGCATCCCCGCCGCGGGGACCACGGTGATCCGCCACAATGTGTTCAGCAAGGCGAACAACTCGCTCACCGGCACCGCCGCCCGGCCCAACCTCCTGGTCGGCCATTGGCCGCTCTCCGGCGCCGGCTCGACGGACACCTACCAGATCTACGGCAACCTCTTCTACCAGAACCCGGGCGAGGCGCTGTTCCAGGGCGAGGGCAACATCGCCCTCCACGACAACCTGTTTGTCAACCACCTGAACCGCGCCGTCCGCATCCAGCGGCACAACAACCTGCCGCGCAAGGTCGACGTCTACCGCAACACCATCGTCGCCAAGACCGAGGGCATCCACCTCTACAACGGCGATCCGGCCTACCCGCAACGGCTGACCGGCAACGTCGTCTTCGCCGCCTCGCCGCTCTCCGGCGGCGTGCAGAGCGCCAACGTCATCGGCGCCTACGCCTCGGCGGTCAACTACCTGGTCAACCCGATGGGGACGCTGGGGACGCTCGACCTCTATCCCAAGAGCGGCCAGCTCCAGAGCCTCTCGTTCATCACCAGCTTCCTCACCGGCTACCTGGATTGGGACAAGGACTTCAATGGCCAGGTCCACCTGCCCACGTTCCGCGGCGCCTACTCGGGCGACGGCGTGAACCCCGGTTGGAAGCCCGCCCTCGCCATCAAGCCCTAAGTCCTTCAGGCGACAGGCTTTGAGTCCTCCCGGCCCGGTCCTTGCACCGGACCGGGCCCGAGGAGGATTCACGATGAGACACCCATCGGACGACGCTCACGCCCATCCAACGGCCGGGAACCTCGCGCGGCTCCGGGATCTCCGCGATCTCGAAGTGGCTGACGACCAACCGGACGTCCGCGGCTGGCCCGTCCACACCAGTGACGGCCACCGGGTCGGAGAGGTCCACGATCTCCTCGTGGACACTTCCGCGCTGAGGGTCCGCTACCTGGACGTGGAGATCGACCTCGACCTCATCCTCGGCTCGCCCGAGTCCCGGCACGCCGGGCGCCAGGAGACCATCCCGGGAGGCCCAGGCGACACCGGGATTCACGCGGAGGATCACCCCACCCTGTCGAAGCTCAGCGCCGCCGGAGTGTCGGGCATGGCCAGCGTGGCCGGCATGGTCACCGGCCTGCCGCCGACGGCGGTGGCCCCCATGGTCACCGGCACCTACGGAGTCGGCGCGCCGGTCGCCGAGGACGGCACGGCCGTCTCCAACCCCCACCGCAGCATGGGCGAGCACTTCATCCGCGAGTCGCTGTCGGACGAGGAGAACCGGCTGAGCGGCGAGCCTCCGGCCCGCGAGGGCGTCCGCGCCCATGGCGGCCGGCGGCACATCCTGATCCCCATCGGCCGCGCCCGCCTGGACCGGGAGGACGACCGGGTCTTCGTCGACGGCCTCAAGAGCGAGGCGGTCCTCGAGCTCCCCGAATACGGGCATGGCCCGGTCAGCCGCGAGCTCGAGGCGGAGGTCCTCCAGCGCTTCGACCGCGGCTACGTCCACTCGCCCGAGCGGGACTTCTACTCGCACAGCCTCTACGACCAGGACACCTTCTACGGCGCCCGGCGAAGCCGGACCGGCGAAGAGACCTCGACGAGGCAGGAGCGGGAGGTCCGCGAGGACGCCACCCTGCCCATCCGCGGCCGGTCCTAGCGAGCAGGAGAGTAGGGTGCGCGCGGCGCACCCTACTCGTATACAGTCTCCCCCGATGCTCCAGACCCCGGCCCTCTCCGTCAGTCTCGACGACGTCCGCGCCGCCCACGAGCGGATCCGTCCCCATGTCCACCGCACGCCGGTGATGACCTCCCGGCAGGTCGATACCTTGACCGGCGCCCGGCTCTTCTTCAAGTGCGAGGTCTTCCAGCGCGTCGGCGCCTTCAAGGCCCGCGGCGCCTTCTCCCGCGTGACCCGGCTCACCTCCGAGGAGCGGTCGCGGGGCGTCGTCGCCTTCTCGTCGGGCAACCACGCCCAGGCGGTGGCCCTGGCCGCCCGGGAGCTGGGGGTCGCCGCCACCATCGTCATGCCCGCCGACGCGCCGGCGCTCAAGATCGCGGCCACCCGCGGCTACGGCGCCGAGGTGATCCTCTACGACCGCGCCACCGAGAGCCGCGAAGAGATCGCCCGCCGCATCGCCAGCGAGCGGGGCGCCACCGTCATCCCCCCGTTCGACGACGACGCGGTCATCGCCGGCCAGGGGACGCTCGCCGTGGAGCTGCTCGAGGACGTGCCGGACCTGGACGTGCTCGTCACCCCCTGCGGCGGCGGCGGCCTGCTCTCGGGCTGCGCCGTGGCCGGCCGGGGCCTGCGGCCGGGCCTGCGCCTCTACGGCGTCGAGCCCGAGGCCGGGGACGACGTGAAGCGGTCCCTGGAAGCCGGCGAGCCGGTCCAGATCCCGGTCCCGGCCACCATCGCCGACAGCCTGCAGACGACGGTGCCGGCGCGCCGCACCCTGGCCCACATCGCCGCGCTCACCGAGGGCATCGTGACGGTCAGCGACCTCGAGCTGCGGCGCGCCATGGCCTTCCTCGCCGCGCGGATGAAGCTGGTGGTGGAGCCCGGGGGCTCGGCCGCCTTCGCCGCGATCCTCCATGGCAGGCTGCCGGACCTGGCGGGCCGCAAGGTGGGGGTCGTCCTCTCCGGCGGCAATATCGACCCCGACCGCTTCGGCGCCCTGATCTCCGGGGTCTGACCTCCGCTCCGGGGGCGGACCGGCCCGCGAATTGCACCCCTCCTCTGTCAGTGCGGCGGACCCGCCGCCAGCAACAGAGGAGGTACATCATGAGGCACGACAGAGACGAGATGCACCGCCATCCGGCGGGAGCGGCGGGGGCCGCCACCACCATGGACAGCAGCGTGGTCCCGCTCAAGGACCTCAAGGATTTCAAGGTTGCGAAGGGGGACCCGGACGTCCGCGGCTGGGAGGTGCTGGCCAACGACGGCCGCCGCATCGGCAAGGTGGACGAGCTCCTGGTCGACACCGCCGCCATGAAGGTGCGCTATCTGGACGTCGACCTCGACCGGGACATCCGGGGCGCCATGGGCGGCGAGAGCCTGGCCGGCGACATGAAGAACGACCATGTCCTGATCCCCATCGGCTCGGCGCAGATCCACGAGCGCGAGGACCGCGTGGTGGTCGACCTGCTCCACACCCTGGTGGGGGGGCTGCCCTCCTACGGCCACGGCCCGGTC
>DASPJI010000463.1:0-3215 GCA_035628695.1 Thermoanaerobaculia bacterium
CGGCTACGGCCCCGCCGAGGGGGCGACGATCTCCACCTGGCATCGGGTGCGGGATCTCCCGCCGGGTGCGGTGATGGTACCCATCGGCCGTCCGGTGGCGAACACGTCGGTGCACGTCATGGACCGCCGCCAGGACGCCGCCCCGCCGGGCGCGGTGGGCGAGCTCTGGATCGGCGGTGAAGGGTTGGCCCGCGGCTATCTGAACCGGCCGGATCTCACCGCCGAGCGCTTCGTCCCCCACCCCTGGGCGGCGGGGGAGCGCCTGTACCGCACCGGCGATCTGGTGCGGCAGCGCGGCGACGGCACCCTCGAGTTCGTCGGCCGCCGGGACGACCAGGTCAAGATCCGCGGCTTCCGCATCGAGCCCGCGGAGATCGAGGCCGTGCTGGCGGGCCACCCCGAGGTCCGGGAGTGCGCCGTCCTGGCGCGGCAGGACGTGTCCGGAGACCGCCGCCTGGTCGCCTACGTCGCGGGCGCGGAGGGCCGGCCGCCGCGCGCCGAGGACCTGCGGCGCTACCTGCGCTCCCGCCTGCCCGAGTTCATGATCCCGTCGGCGTTCGTGTTCCTGGACGGGCTGCCGCTGACGCCGAACGGCAAGCTGGACCGCAAGGCGCTGCCCGCGCCGCGGCGCCGTAGCACGGCCGGGTACGCCGCGCCCGCGGATGCGGTGGAGCAGCTGCTGGAGGGGATCTGGACCGAGGTCCTGGGGCTGGAGGGCGTCGGCGTCCACGACGATTTCTTCGAGCTCGGTGGTCACTCGCTGCTCGCAACCCAGGTGGCGTCGCGGATGCGCCATGCGCTCCTGGTGGACCTGCCGCTGCGCCAGCTCTTCGAGACGCCGACCATCGCGGGCTTGGCCGCCGCGGTGCGGGCCGCGATGCGGGTCACTGCAATGGCAGGCCGGGAGGCACCGCCGATCGTGCCGCTCCCCCGGGAGGGCGGGGGAGGGGTCTTTCCGCTGTCGTTCGCCCAGCAGAGGCTGTGGTTCCTGGACCGCCTCGAGCCGGGCGGCACGGCCTACAACATCCCCCTGGCCGTGCGTCTGGGCGGCGCCATCCGGATCCCCGAGCTGTCATGGGTCTTCGCCGCCATCGTCCGGCGGCACGAGGCGCTCCGCACCACCTTCGGCACCCGCGACGGGCAGGCGGTGCAGGTCATCGCGCCATTCTCCGCTCCGCCTCTGGCGCTCGTCGACCTCGCGGGCCTGCCGGAGACACAAAGAGAGTCGCAGGCGCAGACCCTCGCTCTGGCGGAGATCCGGCGCCCCTACGACCTGCAGCGCGGGCCATTGCTGCGCCTGTGTCTGGTGCGCCTGGACGAGCGGGACCACGTGCTGCTGATGACCCTCCACCACATCGTCGCGGACGGCTGGTCTATGGGTGTCCTGCTGCGCGAGATCGCGGCCCTCCACGACGCCTGCGAGAGGGGGCGGGCCGCCGTCCTCCCTGAGCTGCCCGTGCAGTACGCCGACTTCGCCCACTGGCAGCGGGAGTGGCTGCGGGGAGAGGTCCTGGAGGAGCAGCTCGCGTACTGGCGGCGGCAACTAGCCGGCGCGCCGCGGGTGCTGGACCTGCCTCTGGACCGCCCGCGCCCCGCCCGCCAGACCTTCCAGGGGGCTGTGCGGAGCGTCGCCCTGGCCCCGGACCTGTCGGCGGCGTTGCACCGGCTCTGCCGGCGCCAGGAGGCGACACCGTTCATGGTCCTGCTGGCCGCCTGGGGGCTCCTGCTCGGGCGCCATGCCAACCAGCAGGACGTGCTGGTGGGAGCTCCCATCGCCGGCCGCAACCGGCAGGAGATAGAGAACCTCATCGGCTTCTTCGTCAACACCCTCACCTTGCGGGTCGACTGGCGTGGAGCCCCTGCCTTCGCCGAGCTGGTGGCCCGGTTGCGCGTCGCGGCCCTCGACGGTTACACCCATCAGGACGTGCCCTTCGAGCGCCTGGTGGACGAGCTGGTCAGCGAGCGCGGCCTGGCCGTATCGCCGCTGTTCCAGGCGGTGCTCGCGCTCCAGAACGCCGGCGGGCCCGCTGGCGGCGAGGAGGACCTGGCGGGGACCGGGCTGGCGCTGGCGCCGCTCGCCTTGGACCTGGGGGTGGCGAAGTTCGACCTCACGCTGACCCTCGTGGAACGGGAAGGCCAGGGCTTCTCCGGCACCCTGGAGTACAACACCAGCCTCTTCGACCCGGCGACCATCGACCGCCTGCTGGACCGTCTCGCAGCGCTGCTGGCGGGGATCGTGGCCGATCCGGCGGCGCGGGTCCTGGAGATCCCGCTGCTCGCCGAGGCGGAGCGCCGCCAGCTCCTGGATTGGAGCGGCGCCGGCGATCTCTATTCGCCAGCCGGTTCCCTGGCGGAGCGGTTCGAAGCCTGGGCGGCGGCGCGGCCGGACGCGGTCGCGGTGGTGTTCGACGGCGCGGCGCTGACCTACGGCGGGCTCGACCGGCGGGCCAACCGCCTGGCGCACCGGCTGCTCGACGCGGGGGTCGAGCCCGGCTCGCGTGTCTGCCTGGCGGTGGAGCGCGGGCTCGGCCTCACCGCCGGCATCCTCGGGATCCTGAAGGCGGGCTGCGCCTACGTGCCGCTCGATCCAGCGTACCCGCGGGAGCGGCTCGCCTGGGTGCTGGAGGATGCCGGCGCGGCGGCCCTGGTGACCGAGGCGGAGACGCTCGAACGACTGCCCGCCTGGCCGGGCCGGGTGCTGCTGCTCGGCGCGGCGGGGGGGCTGGAGGCGCGCCCGCGGGTGGCGGCCGCGCCGGAGTGGCCGGCCTACGTCATCTACACCTCGGGCTCCACCGGGCGGCCGAAGGGCGTGGTGGTGAGCCACGGCAACGTGCTGCGGCTGATGGCCTCGACCGAAGAGTGGTTCGGCTTCGGCGTGGAGGACGTGTGGACGCTGTTCCACTCCTTCGCCTTCGACTTCTCGGTATGGGAGCTCTGGGGGGCGCTGCTCTACGGCGGCCGGCTCACGGTGGTCCCCTACATGGTGAGCCGCTCGCCGGAGGCGATGCTGGAGCTGGTGGAGCGGGAGGCGGTGACCGTCTTGAACCAGACGCCATCGGCCTTCAAGGCCTTCCAGCACGCCGATGCTCAACGGCAAGAAGCCGGCGCGCGGAGCCTGCGCTGGGTGATTTTCGGCGGCGAGGCGCTGGAGCCGCGCGGCCTGGAAGGCTGGTGGCGGCGGCGTGAGAGGTGGGGAACCGCGGCTCCCGGCCTGG
>DASPJI010000464.1:0-6624 GCA_035628695.1 Thermoanaerobaculia bacterium
CCGACCGCGCCGCCGGCATGGCCCTGGGCCTCTCCCGCTACACCCCTCGCCTGCGCGTGCTCGCCACCGCGGACCCCAACCTCTCCGACCACCGGGCCGAGCAGCTCCGGCAGAAGGGAATCCCGGTGCTCACCGGGACGATCCGCCGGCTAGTCGGGGAGAAGCGTCACCTCACCGCGCTGGAGCTGGAGGACGGCACGCGGCTCGAGGCGGAGGCCTTCTTCGTCTCGAGCCCGGCCCTGGGCCGTACCGACCTCGCCGTCCAGCTCGGCGTCGAGATGGCCGCCACCGGCCACCACGCCCAGCCGAAGTCCCAGCGGGGGGATACCAACGTGCCCGGCGTCTGGATCGCCGGCGACCTGCGCCCCATGACCCAGCAGGTGGCCGTCGCCATGGGCACCGGCAACATCGCCGCCGTCATGATCGACCAGCACCTGCGGAAGCAGGACGTGCTGGGCTCCTGAGAGTCCAGCACGCGCTCGAGCTACTTCTTCGGCGCTACTTCTTCGCCACCAGCCTCACGTCGTCGATCTCCAGCCGGAAGGGGCCTGGGGCCGGGCCGCCGCCGAAGAAGAAGCCGGTGACGTCGCTGCCGTCGAGGTTGAGGTCCGCGAAGTCGAAGGTGTAGGTCTGCCACTCGGGGCCGGCCTTCAGGGGCCGCTGCACCGGGATCTGGCCCAGCCGCGTGGCGAAGACCATGAACTGGTGGGCCTCCCCCTCGCCGCGAGCCTTGAACGAGATCCCGGCGAACCGGGAGAGGTCCACCGGCGCCATCGGCCGCGGGCCGGACAGGAAGACCGCCCCGGCCCAGGGGAAGGCGAAGCCGGCGCGCACCTCGCCGGTGATGGCGAGCACCTTGCCTCCGCCCGCAGCCTCGACGACCTCCTTGCGCACCTCCGACTTGCCGCCCGCGATCTTGTCCGTCGAGTCCGCCCAGCCGAAGCCGAAGGCGGCTGAGGCGGTGCCGTCCTCGAAGCCGGCGATCTCCCCGGAGGCGGGTACCTGCGCCTGGGGGGCCTTCGCCGGAGCGCCGGCGGGGGCCTTGGCGCGCTGCGCCTCGCGGCCGAGCTTCCAGACCCGCAGGATGTCCCGCGTCGCGTTGATGTCCGTGGAGGGATCCCCCTTCACCAGCACCAGGTCGGCGCGCAGGCTGGGGGCGATGCGCCCACGGTCCTTCAACCCGAACACCCGCGCCGGCGTCGATGTGGCCGCCGCCAAGGCCTCCTTGGGGGTGAGGCCCGCCTGCACCAGCAGCTCCATCTCGCGGTGAATCGAGGCGCCGTGCGACGTCCCGGGATTGGGGGCGTCGCTGCCGGCGAGGATCGGCACGCCGGCAGCCTTCAACTGCCGGACCGCCTCCAGGGAGTAGCCCAGCTCCTTGGCCGCACCGTCGCGCGGCGGGAAGGAGCGGATGAGGTTCCCGCTCTCCTCCGCCGTGAGATACGGCTTCAGCCGCGGATCCTCATTCAGCGACCGGCCGCTCGCCGTGCCGGTGGCGCTCTCCGTCACCGTCAGGGTGGGAATGACGAACCGCCCCTTGGCGAGTTGGACGAATTCCGGCTCCGGAGCCCGGTCATGAAAGATGTGGACGAGGCCGTCCGCTCCCGACGCGAGCGCCGCCTTGGCGCGCTCCTGGGTGCTGGCGTGGACCACGGCGAGCTTGCCGCGACGGTGCGCCGCCTCGATCAATGCCGCGATGGTGGGTGTGTCCAGGGTCTTGAGGGACATCCGGTAGAGCGAGCCGTCCTCGGAGACGATCTTGATGTAGTCCGAGCCCTCGGCGACCCGGGCGTCGACGAACTCCCCGGCCTGCTCCGGCCGCTCGAGCGTCGGGATGGGGACGCCGAACTGCGATCCGTGGCCGCCGGGGGCCGTGGCGAGCACCCCGGCGCTGAACAGGTCCGCCCGCTCGAACGCCCCGGTCTTCGCCTGCTCCTCGCGCATCGCCCGGGCGAGCTCGGGGGACGTGAACATGTCCAGCTCGGTGGTGACGCCGAAGACGAGCGCCCGCGACAGGGCATCGCCCCAGGTGTGGGTGTGGCTGTCGATCAGCCCTGGCAGCAGCGTCGCGCCGGCACCGTCGACAACCTCCGCGCCGGCCGGCACCTTGACGTCGGCGCCGACGGCGGCGATCTCGCGTCCGCGCACCACGACAGTTCCCCGCGGGATCACCCGCTCGCCGTCGAAGATCCGGGCGTTGGTGATGGCGATGGCCGGGTCCGGAGCCGCGGCATCGGCGCTGGCGGCCACACTGGCGAGAGTCCCGGCCAGGGCTGCCAGGAACAGGATGGTCTTGATTCGGTTCATGGATCTCTCCTCCTAGGCCCTGAGTGTCGCCTCCGGGCGGAGGACCCCAAAGTCTCGCCTGTCACTACTTGAGGGTGACGTTTGTCACGGGGGCGGTGAGCCGAAGCGGGCGGAGGAGGGGGGGGACGTGCCCGGGGCACGTCCCCGAACAGATCCTCAGGCGCAAAGACAGCCGGAGGTCCAGGATCTCGGATAGTAGACGCAAGGCATCTGCGCGACCGAGCCGTTGCAGTCTTCATTGCACTGACATTGAGCTTGCAGGCAATCGTCGGCAAGCCTCTCGCAGTCGTAGTCGACAGCCTTTTCCTGCCAGACCGGGGCGGTGATGGGTGCCTTCGTCACCGGCACCTCGGGCGTGACGGCCAGGGAGCAGAAGAACGCCGCATCCGTGGCCGGACCTGGCGGGGCCGCCGGCTCGGGCTCCGCCGCCATCGATCCCGCCACGAAGAGGAAGGAGAAGAGCAGGGTACAGACCAGGACTTTCATCGCAGCCTCCTTGTTGTCGAAGCGAAACCCCGGATGAGGCTTCGCGGCCAGCCAGGCACATCGTAGTTTAGAAATTCTAACATGTCTTGCATGAGCCCCTGCCGGACCTTCCCCCTCCCCGAAGCGCCCGCCCTGTTCTAGAATCCCCCCTCCCCCGCGACCTCGTCCGGAAACTGCTTCTCCGTGGAAGAAATCATGCCGCCGTTCACCCATCTCGAATTCCACCGCCAGGGAATCGGTCTCGTTCCCCACGAACCCGGAGAGACCGACACCGCCATCTATCTCGCCCATGTGCCGGGCGACTCGGCGGGCAGTGCGAAGCCGATGCGCTCCTGCACCTGCGCGGTCAGCCGGAAAAAGACCTGCGACCATCTGAAGGACCTCTCCCGCGCCGTGGCCGAGGTCCAGAAGGCGCACGCCCGGACGAGCTGGGAGACGACCTTCACCACCTCGGTCTGGTACCGGCTCGCCCGGCTGCTCTTCGAGGGAGAGCCCCAGGCGTCCGCCAAGGTCCGTGTGCTCCAGGTGGAGCGCGACGGCCGCACCGCGATCCGCGTCACCTCGCCGTCCGGCGCGGAGCTGGCGCAGTACCTGGACAACTCGGAGGGGCGCCTACGCTTCCTGGAGCGCACCGGCAAGGTGGCGCTCGGCGCCGGCGTCTTCGACCGCGCCGAGCTGCTGGAACGGCTCGTCCTCTTTCAGCTCACGCCGCAGGAGCGCCTTCTCCTCAAGGCAGGGATGAAGACGCACCGCCACGCCTGGGAGGAGAGCTTCTGGCACCGGCTCGCCTATCACTGCGTCCGCGAGCTGGAGGCGGAGGAGTCCGGCAGCTTCCACCCCGCCATCGACGAGGCCACCGGCGCCTTCACCCTCACCTTCCGGCGGGGGATCGACGGTGGCGAGCCGATGGTCCAGGTCACCGTGCCGCGTGACCGCGTGCAGGCCTCCCTGGCGCTCCTCGCCGAGGCCTGGCCGGACCAGGAGGACCTGGCGATCCGCCCCATCCCCCTGCGCACCATCTTCCACGTCGGCGAGACGACCGAGTTGGACGCCGTCGAGGTCCGGCCGGTGATCCGCGCCCTCCAGGCCACCGGCGAGGAGAAGTTCCTCCAGATGGCCGAGGTCGAGAAGTACCGGTACGGCCGCCTCATCTGGCTCAAGGACCTGCGGGTGCTGGCCGAGCTGGAGCGGGAGGGCCACGAGAGGAAGTTCCGCGCCCCCGCCCGCCTGACCCTGGGCCGGCATCAGGTGCCGGGCTTCCTCGACGACAACGCCGGCGCCATCGGCGAAGGGGTGCTCGTCCTCGACGCGCCGCTGCGCGACCGCAAGATCTTCAAGACCTATGACGCGATCGAGATCGCCGGCGCCACCCCGGAGCTGGACCTCGAGGAGGCGCTGGAGCGGAGCTGGTGGTGGCTCGCCATCGAGTACGGCTTCGGCAGCCAGCGGGTGTCGCTGGCCGAGATCCTGGACGCCAAGAAGCAGGGCCTCCCCTACCTCGAGATCTCCGGCGGCTGGATAGACCTCCACGCCCCGGCGTTCCGGCACCTGGAGGAGCTCGTCGGTCACGACGCCCGGGAGCAGCGGGTCCGCCTCTCGGCAAGCGAGCTGCTGCGGCTGCAGGCGGTCTCGGAAGGGCCGGTGCGGATTGCCGGAGACGGCGGCGGCGACGGTGGAGACGGCGCCGCGATCCTCCAGCGCTTGCTGGAGCTGCGGCCGGCCGAGTCGTTTCGCCAGCCGGACGGGGTCTGGACGACGCTCCGGCCCTATCAGCGGATCGGCGCCGAATGGCTGCGCTTCCTCTGGGAGAACCGGCTCGGCGGCCTGCTGTGCGACGACATGGGCCTGGGCAAGACCCTCCAGACCATGGCTGTCATGACCGGCCTCGTCGAGGAGGGGGTGGCGACCACGCCGTTCCTGGTCGCCTGCCCCACCAGCGTCATCCCCCACTGGCGGGCGCAGATCCGCCGCCACGCCCCGGGGCTCCAGCCGGTCGTGCACCATGGCGCGCAGCGGCGCCTGCCGTCGCACCTCGTGGCCGGCGACGTTCTGATTACCTCGTACGGCGTGCTGCGCCGCGACGCCGAGGCGCTGGGCGCCGTCCCCTTCGCGCTCGCCGTCTTCGACGAGGTCCAGCAGGTGAAGAACCGGCAGACCCAGGCCTGGCAGGCGGCCTCCCGCGTCCAGGCCCAGGTGCGGATCGGCCTCACCGGAACACCGATCGAGATCGAACAGCGTCTTCAGGTCCGCCAGCTCGTTCGATCTCGTCCTCCCCGGCTACCTGGGGAGCGACGCGTCCTTCGAGGAGCGCTACCTGCGGCCCGCCGAAGGGAGGAATCGCGCCGCGGCGGCCGAAGAGGAGCGGCGGCGGGACCTCGGCCGGGCCGTGGCGCCGTTCGTCCTGCGGCGCCTCAAGTCGGCCGTTCTCGACGAGCTGCCGGAGAAGATCGAGGACCTCCGCACCTGTGCCCTCTCGGACGATCAGGTCAGCCTCTACCGCGACGCGATCAGCGGCAAGGGGGCCGAGCTGGCGCGGCGCATCGAGGAGTCGCCGGACGAGCCGGTGCCGTACATCCACGTCTTCGCGCTGCTCAACCTGCTGAAGCAGATCTGCGACCACCCCGCCCTGGCGCTGAACCAGCTCGACCGGGCGGACGCCTACACCTCCGGCAAGTGGGAACTCTTCAAGGAGATCCTGGAGGAGGCGCTGGGCAGCGGCCAGAAGGTGGTGGTCTTCACCCAATACCTGGGGATGATCGAGCTGATGCGGCGGCATCTGGAGAGCGCCGGCGTCGGGCACGCCATCCTGACCGGCGCCACCACCGACCGCGGCGGCGTCGTGGACCGCTTCAACCGCGACCCGGGCTGCCGGGTCTTCCTGGGCAGCTTGAAGGCCGGCGGCACCGGCATCGACCTCGTCGGCGGCTCGGTGGTCATCCACTACGACCGCTGGTGGAACGCCGCCCGCGAGGACCAGGCCACCGACCGCGTCTATCGTCTGGGGCAGAAGCGGGCGGTGCAGGTCTTCAAGCTCGTCACCGAAGGGACTCTCGAAGAGAAGATCTCCGCCTTGATCGACCGCAAGCGCCGCATGATGGAGAGCGTCGTCCAGGAGGACGACCCCAAGCTGGCGAAGATCTTCACCCGCGACGAGCTGCTGGAGATGCTGCGGGGGGAGTGAGGAGGCGCCCCCCATTTCCGGGGCGCCCCACTCATAACTGGCCTCTCACACCTTTTGTTTAGAGCGTGCAACGGATCGCAAACGGGCAGCCGGGAGGGATATACATCGTGCAGTGGATCTTGCCGGTTGCCGGATCGGTGTGGCAGATCCGCTCGCTGCAGCACTCCCCATCCTCGATCAGCTTGTTCATTTCAAACGCCTTTGGCGTCAAGCCCGGCAGAAAGCTCGAGGCGCCGGGAAGCCGGGTGTCGGGGGTCAGGTCGCCATTGGTGTCGACGACCACGGCATCCAAGCCCTTGGCCATGGCGCCGTCGGTGAGGCTCCACGGAATGGGAGAGGCAGGGAAGGTGAAGCTTCCCGTGAGCTCGAGCTTCCGCGCGGCCTTGTTCCTTGCGGGCTTCACGGGGATGAAGGTCAAGCGCACGTCAGCCGCGAGAGGCGCGACGAAGTTGCCGCCGCCCTTCTCGGTGCGATGAATGCGCATCGTCGTCACCCGCTGCTCGCCGGCCAGTGACACATAGGCATGGAAAGCCCCGCAGGAGGTCTTGACCGGGGCGATGCTCACCAAGGAGAGCGCACGGAACTGGAGACGCGTCACGCCAGTCCCTTTAGCGTCGAGAACGGCATCGTCGAGGCGCTCGACCACCGTA
>DASPJI010000465.1:0-3262 GCA_035628695.1 Thermoanaerobaculia bacterium
AAGCGGCGAGGGAGCGACGACCGAAGCCCGCCCGCTCCGCCTGAGGGAGCGCAAGCGACCGATGGCGGAGAGGGGGGGATTCGAACCCCCGGCCCGGGTTTACCCCGGGCAACTGCTTAGCAGGCAGCCCTGTTCGGCCACTCCAGCACCTCTCCGTGCGGACTGCACAGGGGGAGTCATTCTAGAGGCGGATCGCTTCGGAGTCAAAGGTCGGCCCTTTCCCGCCCTGCCCCACCCTGAGACAGCCCGCAGGATAAACTATGCGCCCCGCCCGTTCATTCCTCGCGGGGAGGGCGAAGGGAGGCGAATCTATGGGTGAACACGAAACGCAGGGGGGCGACCAGCTCGCCATCAACACCATCCGCTTTCTCGCCGTGGACATGGTCGAGAAGGCGGCGTCAGGGCATCCGGGAGCGCCGCTGGGCCAGGCGCCGCTCGCCTATCTGCTGTGGACACGGCACATGCGGCACAACCCGGACAACCCCGACTGGCCGGACCGCGACCGCTTCGTGCTCTCGTGCGGCCACGCCTCGGCCCTCCTCTACGCGCTGCTGCACCTGGGGGGCTACGGCCTGCCCATGGAGGAGCTGCAGCGATTCCGCCAGCTCGGCTCGAAGACCCCGGGCCACCCCGAGCACGAGCTGACCCGCGGCGTCGAGACCACCACCGGCCCGCTCGGCCAGGGGATCGGCAACTCGGTGGGCATGGCGATCGCCCAGCGCATGGCCGCCGCCCACTTCAACCGCGACGGCTTCTCCCTGTTCGAGCACCGCGTCTGGGTGATCGCCAGCGACGGCGACCTGATGGAGGGGGTCTCCCACGAGGCCTGCTCGATGGCCGGCCACATGCGCCTGGGCAACCTCAAGGTCTTCTACGACGACAACGAAATCTCCATCGACGGCCCCACCGCCCTCTCCTTCTCGGACGACGCGGCCAAGCGCTTCGAGTCCTACGGCTGGAACGTGCTGCGGGTGAACGACGGCAACGACCTCGCGGCGCTGGAGGAGGCCATCGCCGCCGCCGAGGCCGAGACGGAGCGCCCCACCCTGGTGGTGGTGCGGACGGTCATCGGCTTCGGCAGCCCCAAGAAGGCGGGATCGGCCGAAGCCCACGGCTCGCCCCTCGGGCCGGACGAGACCAGGGCGACCAAACGGAACCTCGGCTGGCCGGAGGATTCGGCGTTCCACATCCCCGAGGGGGCGCTGGCGCCGTTCGAGGCCGCCCGGGAGCGGGGCCGCAAGCTGGAGGCGGAGTGGAACGAGCGGCTCCGCCGCTACGCGGAGGCCCATCCGGAGCAGGCGGCCGACCTCCGGCGCCGGCTGGAGGGCAAGCTGCCGGACGGCTGGCAGGAGGCGATCCCGTCCTTCAAGCCAGGCGAGGACATGGCGACCCGCTCGGCGTCGGGCAAGGTGCTGGCGGGCATCCTGCCGAAGCTGCCGGAGCTGGTGGGCGGCTCGGCCGACCTCACGCCGTCCAACGACACCTACGTCAAGGGGACGGCGGCCTTCGCGGTGAACAATCCGTCCGGCCGCTACTTCCACTTCGGAGTCCGCGAGCACGGCATGGGCTCGGCGATGAACGGCATCGCCCTGTCGCGGCTCTGGATCCCGTACGGCGGCACCTTCCTGATCTTCTCGGACTACATGCGGCCGCCGGTGCGCCTGGCGGCGCTGATGAAGCTGCAGGCGATCTACGTCTACACCCACGACTCCATCTTCCTGGGCGAGGACGGGCCGACCCACCAGCCGGTCAGCCAACTCCCTTCGCTGCGCGCCATCCCCGGTTTGACCGTGCTCCGTCCGGCCGACGCCTGCGAGACCGCGGAGGCCTGGCGGGTCGCCATCGAGCACCGGCACGGTCCGGTGGCCATCGCCCTCACCCGCCAGAAGGTGCCGGTGCTGGAGGAGACGGCGGCCCGTGCCCGCGAGGGTGTCGGCCGCGGCGCCTATGTCCTCCACGACCCGGAGGGCGGCGATCCCGAGGCACTGATCCTCGCCACCGGCTCCGAGGTGGCGGTGGCGCTGGAGGCGGCGAAGCAGCTCGCCGGCGAGGGGGGTGAGGGGATCCGCGCCCGGGTGGTCAGCATGCCCTCGTGGGAGCTGTTCGACGCGCAGCCCAAGGAGTACCGGGACCAAGTCTTGCCGCCGGCGGTGCGGACGCGCCTGGCGGTGGAGGCGGCGGCCCCCTTCGGCTGGCACCAGTACGTCGGCCTGGACGGCGAGGTCCACGGCATCGACCGCTTCGGCGCCTCGGCCCCCGCCAAGGACCTGGCGAAGGCGTTCGGCTTCACCCCCGAGGCGGTGGCGAAGCGGGTGCGGGGGATGCTGGGGAGGTAGGAAAACAATTGGCGGAGGGAGTGGGATTCGAACCCACGGGCCGCGTGAACGGCCGGCGGTTTTCAAGACCGCTGCTTTAAACCACTCAGCCATCCCTCCGGTCTTGCCGACAACAGCTTACCCCGACGCGGTCGACGCGGTAATCCTCTCCAGGCCACCCATGTAGGGGCGGAGGGGCTCCGGGACCACCACCGAGCCGTCCTCCTCCTGGTAGTTCTCGAGGACGGCGATGAGCGTCCGCCCCACCGCCAGACCCGAGCCGTTGAGGGTATGGAGGAGCTTCGCCTTGCCTCCCCCGGCCGGCCGATAGCGGAGGTTGGCCCGCCGCGCCTGGAAGTCCTCGCAGTTGCTGCACGAGGAGATCTCGCGGTAGGCCCCCTGGCCCGGCAGCCAGACCTCGAGGTCGTAGGTCTTCGCCGCCGAGAAGCCCATGTCGCCGGTGGAGAGGCAGACCTTGCGGTAGGGGAGCCCGAGGAGCTGGAGCACCGTCTCGGCGTGGCCGGTCAGCTCCTCCAGGGCGTTGTAGCTCGTCTCCTGGGAGGTGAGCTGCACCAGCTCCACCTTGTTGAACTGGTGCTGGCGGATCAGCCCCCGTACGTCCCTGCCGTGGGAGCCCGCCTCGCTGCGGAAGCAGGGGGTGTAGGCGGTGTAGCGGACCGGCAGGACGGCCTCGTCCAGCGTCTCGCCGCGGTGCAGGTTGGTCACCGGCACCTCGGCGGTAGGGATGAGGTAGTAGGGGGTCCCCTCCAGTTTGAAGAGGTCCTGCTCGAACTTGGGGAGCTGCCCGGTGCCGAACAGGGTCTCGCGGTTGACCATGAACGGCGGCAGAATCTCCGTGTAGCCGTGCCGGCCGGTGTGGAGGTCCAGCATGAAGGAGATCAGGGCCCGCTCGAGACGGGCGCCGGCGCCGCGGTAGACGGTGAAGC
>DASPJI010000466.1:0-2787 GCA_035628695.1 Thermoanaerobaculia bacterium
GCTGACCGCCGGCAAGTTCCTCCCCGACCCGTGGAGCGCCACGCCCGGCGCCCGGCTCTACCGCACGGGCGACCGCGCCCGCTACCGTCCGGACGGCAACCTGGAGTTCCTGGGGCGGCTGGACCATCAGGTCAAGATCCGCGGCTTCCGCATCGAGCTGGGGGAGATCGAGGCGGCGCTCGCTACCCTTCCCGGCGTGCGCGAGGCGGTGGTGGTGGTACGGGAGGACGCCCCCGGCGACCGCCGGCTGGTCGCCTACGTGACCGGCGACGCCGCCGCGGCGGACGATCTGCGCTCTTCCCTCCAGGAGCGGCTGCCGGAGCCCATGGTCCCGGCCGCCTTCGTGTCTCTGGCGGCGCTGCCGCTGACGCCGAACGGCAAGGTGGACCGGAAGGCGCTGCCCGCTCCGGAGTGGCAGCGCGCCGAGGAGAGCCATCTCGCGCCGCGCACCCCGGCGGAGGAGATCCTGGCGGGGATCTGGGCCGAGGTCCTGGGGCTCGACCGGGTGGGCGCGACCGATCACTTCTTCGAGCTGGGCGGCCACTCGCTCCTGGCGACGCAGGTGATGTCACGCGTGGGAGAGGCGTTCGGGGTCGAGCTGCCGCTACGCGAGCTGTTCGAGGCGCCGGTGCTGGCGGACCTCGCGGCGCAGGTCGAGGCGGCGCGGCGGGAGGGGGTGGCGCGGACCGCGCCGCCTCTGGTGCCGGTGCCGCGGGGAGGGCCGCTGCCCCTGTCCTTCGCCCAGCAGCGCCTCTGGTTCATCGAGCAATTCGCGCCGGGCAACACGCTCTACAACATCCCCATGGCGTTGCGGGTGGAGGGGCCGCTCCGCCCCGAGGTATTGGCCCTCTGCCTCGGCGAGATCGCGCGGCGGCACGAGGTCCTGCGCACGGTCTTTGCCGCGCGAGACGGCTTGCCGCTGCAGGTCATCCAGGCGGCGGCGCCCTTCTCCCTCCCCCTGGTCGACCTGTCCGGGCTGCCCGCGGAGCGTCGGGAGGCGACGGCCCTCGCCCTGGCCGGCGAGGAAGCGGGCCGCCCGTTCGATCTCACCGGTCTCGGACGCGGTCCGCTGCTGCGCGCCGTGCTCCTGCGGCTGCAGGCGGCGGACCACGTCGTCGCACCCACCCTGCATCACATCGCCGGCGACGGCTGGTCGCTCGGCGTCCTGGTGCGCGAGATCACGGCGCTCTACGCCGCGGCGGTGGAGGGGAGGCCCTCGCCCTTGCCGGAGCTGCCGGTGCAGTACGCGGACTACTCCGTCTGGCAGCACGCCTGGCTGCGCGGCGAGGTCCTGGAAGGGGAGATCGCCTTCTGGCGGCGGCAGCTCGCGGGCCTGCCGCCGCTCCTCGAGCTCCCCGCCGACCGCCCGCGGCCGGCGGTGCAGAGCCCGCGCGGCGCGTCCGAGCCCCTGCGGCTGCCGGCCGGGCTCGCCCGCCGGGTGCAGGCGCTGGGCCGGCGTGAAGGGGCGACGCTCTTCATGGTGCTGCTGGCCGGGTTCGACGCCCTCCTCGCCCGCTACAGCGGCCAGCCGGACCTCGCGGTGGGCACGCCGGTCGCCGGCCGCAACCGCGTCGAGATCGAAGGGCTGATCGGGTTCTTCGTCAACACGCTGGTGCTGCGCGCCGACCTGAGCGGCGGGCCGTCGTTCCGCGAGCTGCTCGCCCGGGTGCGGGAGGCCGCGCTGGCCGCCCACGCGCATCAGGACGTGCCCTTCGAGAAGCTGGTCCAGGAGCTGGCGCCGGAGAGGAGCCTCGCCCATACCCCGCTTTTCCAGGTGATGCTCTCGATGCAGAGCTTCCCGTCCACGGCGATCGGGCTGCCCGGACTCTCCATGACTCCTGTCGCACTGGAGACGACGGCGGTCAGGTTCGACCTGGAGCTGACGTTCGCGGAGGAGGGGGACGAGCTGGGCGCCCGGCTCGATTTCGCGAGCGGTCTCTTCGACCGCGCCACGATCCGCCGTCTGGCCGGTCATCTGGAGGCGCTCCTGGAAGGAGCCACGGCCGATCCCGACCAGCGCCTGTCCGAGCTGCCGCTGCTCGCCGCCGCCGAGGGTCACCAGCTGCTGGCAGAGTGGAACGACACCGGGCCGCCGCTCCCGGAGCGGGTCCTCCTGCACGATCTCGTGGAGGCGCAGGCCCGGTCCACGCCGGACGCCCCGGCCGTCACCTTCGACGGGGAGACCCTGACCTATGCCGGGCTCCACGACCGGGCGGACCGGCTGGCGCGCCACCTGCGGGATCTGGGCTGCGGTGCGGAGAGCCGCGCCGGCGTCGCCCTCGAGCGTTCGCTGGACCTGATCGTCGCCCTGCTCGGCGTGCTCCGGGCCGGCGCCGCCTACGTGCCCCTCGATCCCGGCTACCCCCGGGAGCGGCTGGCCCTGGTGCTGGAAGACGCCGCGCCGCGGGTGCTCGTCACCCGGACGCCTCTGCTCGCCGCCCTCCCCCCGTTCCCTGGAGAGGTGCTCTGCCTGGACGGCGAGCCTATCTATAAGGATGTGACTGCCCGCGCGCCGGTCCCAGGGGACGACCGCCAGCTCGCCTACGTCCTCTATACCTCGGGCTCCACCGGCCGTCCCAAGGGAGTCGGGGTCCCGCACCGGGCGCTGGTGAGTTTCCTGCGCTCCATGCAGGGGGCTCCGGGCTTCGCCGCGGGGGAGCGGCTGCTCGCCGTCACGCCGGTCGCCTTCGACATCGCGGCGCTGGAGATCTTCCTGCCGCTGATCACCGGCGGCTGCGTCGAGCTGGCCGGCCGGGAGGAGGCCGCGGACGGCCGGCTCCTCGCCGA
>DASPJI010000467.1:0-4723 GCA_035628695.1 Thermoanaerobaculia bacterium
GCGCCCATGCGGCCGGTGTTCTCGCCGAAGACCGGGAAGTTCACCAGGAAGGCGGCGGCGATCTGGGCGTTGGTGGCGTAGGCAGCCATCGTGGCCACGTAGTGGCCGTAGGTCTGCCCCTGCGGCCGGGGCTCGTAGGCCAGCAGGTCCGCCTCCGTCATGCCGAGGGCCGCCGCGAAGTCCAGGAACAGCCCGCGGGCGATCAGCTCCCCCTCGAGGTTCCCCCGGAAGAAGACACCGGTCGGCTCGGTGCCGAAGCGGGACACCATGTGGGCGACACTGCGCACGTCGTTGATCAGGATCTGATACTGCTCGCCGGCGAAGGCCCGGAGCTGGGCCTGCGACACCCGGCCGGCCTCCAAGTCGGCGAGGAACCGGGCGTTGCGGATCTGGTCCTCGACGGGCCGGAGGTCCTCGCGCAGCTCGGCGACGAGCCGGCGGGCCCGCTGCTCGGAGCGCTCGGACTGGGCGGCGGCGGGCATGGACACCGCGGCCAGGGAGAGGGTCAGCGACGTGGCCAGGGCCAGGGTCGAGATGGATTTCATGAGACGGTCCTCCTCATTGGTACGACAGATCATGGGTGGAACGATACGGCGGCCTGAGTGACCGCCCGAGGAACGGCATCCAAGATAACGCTTCCGACCCCCGGCGTCCCTCACCGGCCACGGTTATGATGAGAGGTCCGATGTTCGCCGTCCGCTCCCAAGGCCTGCTCACCCAGCTCCGCATGGCGCGGACCCTCTTCGGCAGGCCGCTCCACGACGTCTTCGCCTATGTCTTCGAGGATCTCCTCATCGACACCGGGCCGCCGACTACAGCCGCGCAGTTGGCCGCCTGGTGCCGCACCCGGCCGGAGATCCGCCGGGTGCTCCTCACCCACCACCACGAGGACCACGTCGGGGGCGCCGCGGTGCTCCACGAGGAGCTGGGCCTGCCGGTGCTCGCCCCGGCCAGCGCCCTGGCCATCCTCGCCGAGGGGCTGCGCATGCCCCTTTATCGCCGCCTGGTCTGGGGGACGCCGCGCCCCTTCCGCGCCGCGCCGCTGGGTGAGACCGTCGAGGGAGAGGGCTATCGCCTCCGGGTGATCCCGACGCCGGGGCACGCTTTCACCCACGTCTGCTTCTTCGAGGAGGAGCGGCGCTGGCTCTTCTCCGGAGACCTCTACGTCCATGAAAGAGTGCGCTACCTCCGGCGCATCGAAGACGTCCAGGAGCACATGGCGTCGCTGCACCGCGTGCTGGCCCTGGAGCCGAAGCTCCTCATCTGCGACCACGCTGGCACACACCCCGACGCCGGGGAAAGGCTGGCGGGGAAGATCCGCTGGTGGGAGGAGCTGGCCGGCAAGGCGCGGGAGCTGCGGGATCAGGGGCTGGAAGAGGCGGAGATCGCCCGCCGGCTGCTGGGGCGGGATGGCCTACTGTCCTGGGTGAGCTTGGGGGACTTCTCCCACCGGAACCTGATCCGGGCGCTGCTGAGCGCCTGACCCCGCTCAACGCCCAGTCGTTTTTACTGCATTCCGCGCTTTGTAGGCGTCGTAAGCGGTCAGCCAGGACGTGAAATCTTCAGAATCGCGCCACAACGCCTGCGCCCCTTTGAAGTATTGCGGAAGGAGGCCCTTGGGATGACTACGGAGCAGGAGAGCTGGCAGGTTGTGCGCGTCCTGGCCATAGATGTAGCTGACGAGAAGCGCGGTGCCGTTCTCTTGCTCGGGATCGAAGAAATAGGCCCGCGCCCAGGGAAGGGCGCGGTAAAGTCGAATCTCGAGCTGGGCACCTGAGGTCTTGTTCGTCCAACGGCGCTGAAGCCTACGGAGGTTCTCGACGGTGCTCGTCAGATCGGCAATGACCTGTGCGCCATCACAGTCGAAGCGCCTCACGAGTTGGTCAAAGTTCGGATTGATGCCCAGTGCCTCCTCGTCCAGAAAGTCGTAGATCAAGAAGCGGACATCGACCCCCTCGCCCAACAACTTGAGAATCATCTCCTGATGCTGAGATGAGCTGATATGAAAGTCGATGCCGACATACCAAACTTCATCCTTGGCGGCTCGGGCATACTCCGGCACTTTGGGTACCGCCCAATCATTGGCACGCTCGCCGTAGCCGAGGATTCCGGCCGGAGACAGATCACCTCCACGCAGTCCCATGCCCGGCGGCAGGAGAAATGCTGCCATGACGCCGGTCAACGTGAAGGCGATCGCACCTGCGGAGCTCACGCGCGCGTTGATCCAACGACGGTATAACCACGTGTAGATGACGGCCACCACATACAGGGATATAAGAGCGGTCAGGCGGGCGCTCAAGGAGAACGCCTGGGCTACGAGCGCCACCAGAGACACGGGAACCAGAACCTCCCCAAGCTCCTTCAGGATGCGAAGCGTCTTCCGGTTTGCACGCTCACCAGAGGCTTGCACTGGGCTCGCAGTTGGGTCCGCCATAGGCTTAACATGATAGCGCAACTCAGCATCCCCGACACTGCCCTCTCTCCCTCCTTGTGATCTAATGATCCAGATCACAAGATCACAAGGAGGCGTTACGGTGACACGAGAGGAGTTCGAGCGCAGGAAGCAGAGGCTGGAGGAGCAGCTCCATACCGGGATCGAGCTGCTGCAGGCGGGCCACCGCGTCCAGATACGGGCGCTGGAGATGGTCTGGATGCTCGCGGCCCAGGAGGCCGAGACGGCCGCGGCCGCGGTGCCGGTCTCCAGGCAGCCGGCGCGGCAACCCGAGCCACCGCCGGTGCCGCGCAGAGGTCTGCCTCAGGTCGAGGATGATCTGCGCGCCGTCATGGAGGGATTGCCACCCGTCTTCGACCGCTCCGACGTGATCCAGGCCCTTGGCTATGAGCCGGACCGCCGCACGCTCTACAAGCTGCTCCAGGAGCTGACCCGCGAGGGAACACTGGCGGTGGAAGAGCCGGGCTTCGGACGGAAGCCGTCCCGTTACCGGAAGGTCTGAGGGTAACGAAGAGACCTGACCGCGTCATTACAGCCCAACAACGAACGGCTCTAGCGTCACAAGAGATCACTACAGAGTTCTACAGGACCATTTCCAGGCTTCATCGACCTCGCGACCACGCGCCGGAGTCATTCCAACAGGTCGCGGCGTCACTACAACTCGACGCGGAATGACCTCCCCAACTCCCATAGTGACTCCACCAGCCGGTGGAACGCTCGCTGTACCTGGAGCCGTGACGCCACCAGCTACAGGAATGACCCCACGTCCTACAGAAACGTTCCCTGGAGCTGAAGAAATGCTCCCACCAGCCGGTGGAATGACCCCACCAGGTACAGAAAAGACTCCAACGGCTCGTGGAATGACCTCTTGAGGAGCTGCAACGCCCCTGCCGGCTGAAGGAATGATCTCGGAACCCGGGGAAATGACGTCTGCACCGGGATGAACAGTCCGGCAGGAGGGGCGACCGCCGCCCCCTACCCCATCAGCTTGTGATACTCGCGGGTGGTTTCCGGCATGGGCTCGACGCCCAGCTCTTCGAGGAGGAGCATACAGAGGCGGTCGTACTGACGGCGTACCAGATCGCGGCGGCCCTGGCCCGCGTAGAGGAGCATCACCTCCAGGTGGATCTTCTCCTGGAGCGGGTCTTCCAGGAGCACCGAGCGGTAGGCGTCCATCGCCTCCTCGATCTTCCCCAGTCCGACGTAGAGCTTTCCCAGGTCCCGCAGCATCTCCAGGTACTGGCGCTGGTATTCCTCCCGGCGGGCCGTGATCCAGGCTTCGTAGTGCCCCTGGAGGAAGGGGCCGCGGTAGAGCTTCCAGGCGGATCGCAAGGACTCGGCCGCCCCTTGGGAGTCCTGACGGCCCGCCAGCTCCTTACCGGTCTCGATGTGCCGGCCGAAGTCCAGCACGTCGATCTCCCAGGTGATTTCCGGATTCAACCGGTAGATGCCGTTGCGGAACAGGAGCGGCGCCGGACCGCTCCCCTTGCGGTCCCCCTCCAGGGCGCGGCGAAGATGGCTGAGCGTCGGGTGGAAATTGCGCTCGATAGTGCGCTCCCCCTCCGTCGGCCAGATCGCCTCGATGAGATCCTCCCGGGTCGCCTGGAGCTCGGGCGAGGACCCCAGGAAGGCGAGGATCTGGAAGGAGCGCTTGAGGCGCCAGTCGAGGGGGTGCTCGCCCTGGGCGTCGCGGAACTGGGCCACCGGGCTCCCCAGCAGGCCCAACCGGTAGACCGGCCGCGAGGCCTCCGCCCGCGGCGGCGGCTCGCGCGGCGTGGGACGGGACGAGTCGGGGGCCGCCTTCGGCGTCCCCCGGCGCTGCCTCTCCCGTTCCAGCATCGCGGCGAGCAGCCGCGGCAGGCGGTCGCGCTGATCCCCCTCGATCCAGAGCCCCCGGGACTCGAGCAGATGCCAGGCCGCCTCGCCGTCATCCCTCTCGTCGTTCTCTAGCGAGCTGGCCAGCAGCAGGTCCCGCTCCTCCGTCGAGAAGGAGTGCAGCACCTCGTGGCGGAGGAAGTAGCGCACCGGAGAGACCTCCAGGAGCTGCTCGGGCGTCGGCTGGTCGAGCCCGACGCCGCCGGTGGCGTCCAGGGCCAGCCGGAGCGGGCGGTACCAGCCGTCGCTCGCCTCGCAGAGCTCGCGCGCCCCGGCCGGGTCGAGCTCGCCGCCGGTGAGCAAGTACCAGAGGGTCGCCACCTCGCGCGAGTCGAGGAGCATCTCCTGCGGCGACAGCACGGCGCAGGGGACGGAGGACGGCGCCCACCTCGATTC
>DASPJI010000468.1:0-8662 GCA_035628695.1 Thermoanaerobaculia bacterium
CGGCGCCGAGGAGCGTCGTGCCCGAGGCGGTGATGATGTCGTCGCCGATCCGCTCGCGCAGGTAGGGGCTGTCGGCCGGCCGCAGCACCGCCGTCGGGTCGTCGGGCAGCACCAGGTCCTGGCCCTGATAGCCGCGGTGGACGATCGGCTTGACGTTCTCGCCGCTCATCTCGGGCGAGGTGTCGACGTGGGCGATGAAGCCGATGACCGGCACCTCGGTCTTGCGGGTGGTGGCCGGGATGGTGGCCATGACGTAGCCGTGCTCGTCCATGGCGACGTCCGCGAGGCCGAGGGCCCGGAGCTCGCCGGCGAGGTGACGCAGGAGCACGAGCTGCTTCTCGGTGCTCGGGTAGGTCTCCGAGGTCTCGGAGGCCTGGGTGTCGAAGGTGACGTAGCGCAGGAAGCGGTCGACACAGGAGTAGCGGTAGCTCACGGGGGTCTCCCTCCTCTGGGGGCCGGCCGCCATCGGTCAGGCGGCGCCGGCGCTTGGGGGCGCCTGGGAAGGCTAGCCGAGGAGAGGAGGGGCCGCAAGGGGCGCGCGAAGGCACCCGCTCCCCGTCACCTCTCGCCGTTCCGGGTCGCCGGATGTGGTACCCTCCGCCGTCCCGGGAGAGGAAAGAATGACCGTGCTAGAATGTCCTTGCAGGACCGAGGAGGAGACGTCATGGCCGTCGACCCGATTCCCCGCAAGCTCACCTACGAGGACTACCTCTTGTTCCCGGAGGAGGACGGCCTCCGTCACGAGCTGATCGACGGAGAGCACTTCGTGTCGCCCGCTCCCTCCCGGAAGCACCAGAAAGCCTCGTGGAATCTGGCGGTCTTCATCGGCTCCTACCTCCGCGAGAATCCTTTGGGGGAGGCCTATACGGCTCCGTTCGACGTGGTCCTGTCGCGGCATGACGTGGTCCAGCCCGACCTGATCTTCGTCTCGGACGAGCGGCTGGCGATCCTGGGAGACAAGAACGCCCAGGGCTCCCCGGACCTGGTCATCGAGATCCTCTCCACAGGCACCCGCAAGGTGGACGAGACTCTGAAGCTCCGGCTCTACGAGCGCTCCGGCGCCCGGGAGTACTGGATGCTGGACCCGGAGGGGGAGACCGCACGGGTGTACCGGCGAGAGGGAGACGGCTTCTCCCTGGCCCGGGACGCCTCCGCTTCCTCGGGCGACGAGTTGGAGACCCCTCTCCTCCCAGGGCTTCGCATCCCTCTCGCCGACCTCTTCCGGTAGGCCTACCTCCCGGCGGCGAGGCCCCCACCCTCCGGGGTAGGCCCTTTAGAAAGCTCTGCCCGTACTCTTCCCCTCGGAGCCCAGGACAAATCGGATCGAAGGTTGGTGGACACCTCTCCCCCGGGGCTCCGCCCTGCCCTGCCGGAGCGATCTCCGGCGGGGCCTTGCTATGCTACGGACCGGAAGGGATGGGTCGACGCATGTCCGAGCTGATCTTGATCGTGGATGATGAGCCGGGGATCCTCTCCACCCTCGGCGCGATTCTCTCCGACGAGGGGTACGAGGTCCTCACCAGTACCAGCGGCGAGGAGGCCGTGAGCCTCTACGAGGAGAAGCGGCCCGCCGTCGTCTTCCTCGACATCTGGCTGGCCGACCGGGACGGGCTGGAGACTCTCCAGGCCCTGCGCGAGGCCGATACCGCGGCCGCCGTGGTCATGATGTCGGGGCACGGCACGGCGTCCACGGCGGTCAAGGCGATCAAGATGGGCGCCTTCGACTACCTGGAGAAGCCGCTCTCCTACCGGCGGGCCGTCGAGGCCGCCGCCGGTGCGTTGGCGTACCGGCGGTCATTGGTCACCGGGGCCGCCGGCGCTCTCGGCGCCGGGGAGGCCGCCCTGCCGGCTTCGCCCCGCGACCGCTTCGACGGCGAGCGCCGGTTCACCGCGCCGCCCGCGCTCCCGCTGCTCGCCGAGACCGGCCGCGGGCAGCGGACGCTGCGCCAGTCGACGGTGGTCTACGGACTCGGGCTCCACTCCGGCCAGCGCACCGGCATGTCGCTCCACCCGCTGCCGGAGAACAGCGGCATCCATTTCGTCACCCTGCCGACAGGGGTGGAGATCCCCGCCCATGTGCGCGCCGTGGCCGACACCGACTACGCCACGACCCTCTCCGGGGAGGGGGAGAACATCCGCACCGTCGAGCACCTCCTGTCGGCGCTGCATGCCTACGGGGTGAGCAACCTGCTGATCAAGGTGCATGGCGAGATCCCGGTGCTCGACGGCTCGGCGCTGGAGTTCTGCAAGATTCTGGAGGAGGTGGGGCTGGCGGAGCAGGACGAGCCGCAGCGCGAGGTGGTGATCGACCGCCGCTACGAGGTCGGGGGAGCGGGGGAGAAGGTGCTGGCCATCGAGCCCGCTGACGTCTTCTCGGTCTCCTACCTGCTGCGCTATCCGCCGCCGGTCGGCGAGCAGTCCTACGAGTTCTCGATGACGTCGGCCGAGGACTACAAGCGGGAGATCGCCCCGGCCCGCACCTTCGGCTTCATGAAGGACCTCAAGATGCTCAACGAGCTGGGTCTGGGCTCGGGCGGCCGGCTCGACAACTTCATCCTGGTGGGCGAGGACGAGGTCATCAACACCGAGCTCCGTTTCCCCGACGAGTTCGTCCGCCACAAGATCCTGGACGTCATCGGCGACCTCTACCTGGCGGGCTTTCCCATCCGCGGCAAGGTCACCGCCCGCCTCACCGGCCACCGCGACAACATCGCCCTGCTCAAGCGGATCGTGGCGGGGTAGCGAGGAGGCCCTCCAGGCTCTTGGGGTCGAGCGGCTTGACCAGATGATGGTCGAAGCCCGCCTCTTTCGAGCGCCGCCGGTCCTCGTCCTGCCCCCATCCGGTCATGGCCACCAGCAGCGAGCTCCGGGTGGCGTCCCACTCGCGGAGCCGCCGGGCCACGTCATAGCCGTTCATCCCCGGCATCCCGATATCGAGCAGGACCACCTCGGGGCGGTGCTCCGCGGCTACCTCCAGAGCCCGCAGGCCGTCATGCGCGACACGCACGTCATGCCCCATGATCTGGAGCAGCATGCCCAGGCTCTCGGCGGAGTCCAGGTTGTCGTCGACCACCAGGATGCGGCGGGCGGCACCCGCCTTCGCCGCGCCCTCGTCCTCCAGGAGGTCCGGCCCGGCGGTCTCCGCCGGCGCCAGCGGCAGGCGCACGGTGAGCTCGCTGCCCCGGCCGGGCCCCTCGCTCGCGGCCTCGAGCGTGCCCCCGTGCATCTCCACCAGGCGCCGGGCGATGGTGAGGCCGATCCCCAGCCCACCCTGGGCGCGCTCCAGCGAGGTGTCCACCTGGGTGAACATCTCGAAGATCAGGCCGAGCATCTCCTTCGGGATGCCGATGCCGTCGTCGCGGACCCGGATCACGGCTTCTTCTCCCTCCTGGCCGGCGATCAGCTCGATGTGGCCACCGTCACTGGTGTACTTGGCCGCATTGTTGAGGAGGTTGGAGAGGACCTGGGAGACGCGGGTGGGGTCCGCGTCCAGGAGCAGCCGGCGCTCGGGGAAGATGACGGTGAGCCGGTGGCCGGCAGCTTCGATCAGCGGGCGGCTGGTCTCCATCGCCCGTTCGATGACCGCCGACAGCTCCACCCGCTCGCGGCGCAGGTCGATCTTGCCGCGGGTGATGCGCGAGACGTCCAGCAGATCGTCCACCAGCCGGGTGAGCTGCTGGACCTGCCGCTCGATGACCTCCTGCGCCCATCGCAGGTTGGGGTCCGGCGGCCCCTTCACGCGGGCCAGGTGGACGGCGTTGCGGATCGGTGCCAGGGGGTTGCGCAGCTCGTGCGCCAGCGTCGCCAGGAACTCGTCCTTGCGACGGTCGGCCTCGCGCAGCGCCTCCTCCAGGCGGTGGCGGTCCGTGAGGTCGGTGACGGAAGCCACCCAACTCACCACCTTTCCCTCGGCGCCGATCTCGGGGGTGTAGGCGACGTGCATGTAGCGCCGGCCGATGTCCCGGTAGTCGATCTCGGTCTCGAACTCGAAGCGCTCACCGGTGAGGACGCGATCGACGTAGGGCCGTATCGCCTCGTAGGCCGCCTGTCCCAGTACCTCGGCGATGGGGCGGCCCACCACCTGATCGGGAGTCAGGCCGAAGCGGGCGGCATAGGCCCGATTGACGAACAGGAAGTGGCAGCTGGCGCTGCAGTGCGCGATGTTGACCGGCGTCGCGTCGGCGATGAACTGCAGGTTCTCCTGGCTACGGCGCAGCAGCTCTTCCACGGGCACGCGCTCGGCAGGGTCGGGAGTCTGGGGCTGCGGAGAGGAGGACACGGGTAGGCTCATCGCAATTGTATGCCGCGCCGGGTCCGGCCGGCTTCAGCTCCGGTAGCGTTCCCCCACGCGGCGATAAGCCTCGCGGAAGGGGATCCCCTCCTCCAGCACCAGCCGGTAGGCCTCCTCGGCGGCGTAGAGGCCGGGGGCGAGACGGACGCGCTCGGGCCGGAAGCGGACGCCGGCCAGCGCCTCGGCCATCACCGCCAGGGTGTCGCGGGCGAGGTCGATCCCCCGGAAGAGCGGGGCCTTGAGGAGCTGGAGGTCGCGGTGGTAGCCCGAAGGGAGCTTGGCGGGGATGCCCAGCACCTCGGCGAGGCAGGCCTGGGCGGTCGCCGTCCGGCCGCGCACCAGCTCGAAGACGTCGGGGTTCCGTTTCTGCGGCATGATCGACGAGCCGGTGGTCATCGCCGCCGGCAGGCTGACGAATCCGAGCTCGTCCATGGCGAAGAGAACCAGGTCGGAGGCGAGCCTCCCCAGGTCCTGCATCAGCAGGGCGATCTCGAACAGCACCTGGGCTTCGGCCTTGCCGCGCGAGAGCTGGACGGCGGTCACCGGCTCGTGGACCTCGGCAAAGCCCAGCGAGGCCCGCGTGGCCTCGCGGTCGATCGGGAGCAGGGGGACGCCGTAGCCCGCCGCCGAGCCCAGCGGGTTCTTGTCGACGCGCCGGCGGGCCGCGGCGAGTCCGTCGGCGTCGTCGCGCAGCTCGGCGGCGTAGCCGCCGGCCCACAAAGGGACCGAGCTGGGCATCGCGGGCTGCAGGTGGGTGTAGCCGGGGAGCGGCGTCTCCTTCTCCCGCGCGGCGAGGTCGTCCAGCGCCGCCGCCACCTTCAGCGCCCCCTGCCGCAGGGCCTCCACCTCGTCGCGCAGAGAGAGCCGTAGCGCCGCCAGCACCTGGTCGTTGCGCGACCGCCCCAGGTGGAGGCGGGCGCCGGCCTCTCCGATCAGCGCGGTCAGCCGCGACTCGAGGGCGGTGTGGACGTCCTCCTCCTGGAGCGTGATCTCCCACTCGCCGGCCGCGTGCCCGGCGGCCAGGGCCTCCAGGCCCTCGCGGATGGCGGCCAGGTCTTCGGCGGGGAGCAGGCCGGCGCCATGGAGCATCTCGGCGTGGGCGATGGAGGCGCGCACGTCGTAGGGGACGAGCCGGGCGTCCAGCCGGTGGTCCTCGCCGGCGGTGTAGCGGAGCACCCGAGCGTCGAGCGGCTCCCCCTTGTCCCACAGACGGGCCATCAGGCCGCCTGCTCCTGCCCCCGGCTCTCCAGGTAGGCGCCGATGAGCCGGGTGTAGAAGCGGGCGCCGTCCAGCACTTCGCTCGCCAGCACGTACTCGTCCGGCGTGTGAGAGCGCTCGGTCCGGCCCGGCCCGCACTTGATGGCCGGCGTGCCGTTGAGGAACGCCATGTCCGACAGGGTCGCCGAGCCGAAGACCCGCGCCTCGGGGCGGACGCGGCGGGCGGCCTCGACCAGCGGCGCTCCGGCCGGCGTCGACTTGGGGAGGAGGCGGTCGGAGAGCACCCGCACCTCCCCCTGCACGGCGGCGCGTACCCGGCGCACGATCTCCTCCCGGGAGAGGGCGGGCGTGGTGCGGACGTCCAGGATCGCCGTCGCCTCACCAGGGAGCACGTTGCGCGCCGTGCCGGCCCGCACCTGCGTCGGCTCCAGGGTGATCGGGCCGAGGTGCTCGTGGGGGGGGCCGAAGTCGAGCCCCTCCAGGGCGACCAGGTCGCGGGCGAGGAGCCGGGCGGCGTTGACGGCGCCGAGGGCGGAGGCGTTGGCGGCGTGGCAGGCGTCGCCGCGGGCCACCAGCTCCAGAACCATCAGCCCCTTCTGGGCCACGGCGACGTCGAGGCCGGTGGGCTCGCCGACCACCGCGGCCTCCAGCGGCAGCCCGCGGCGGGCGAGCTCGGCGAGCACCGCCTCGGTGCCGGTGCCCCGCGTCTCCTCCCCCTCGACCAGGGCGAGCGCCAGCGTCATGGGCAGCCGCGCCTCGACGAAGGCGAGGTAGGCCGCGACCATGGCCGCCACCGACGCCTTGGCGTCATTCGAGCCCAGGCCGTGGACCTTGCCCTCCTCCTCATCCACCGTCCACGGGTCGCGGCTCCAGCCCGGGGCCGGCGGCACGGTGTCCAGGTGGGTATTGAGCAGCAGCACCGGACCGGCGCTCGCCCCGTGCAGGGCGAGGAGGCTGTTGCCGACGCGTAGCGGCGCGGCCCCCTGCCGTCCGAGATAACGGGCGAGGTAGTCTTCCAGATAGTCGGCCAGCGCCGCCTCGCTGCCGGAGACCGACGGGATGCCGACGATGGCGCGGTGGAGGTCGAGCACCTCCCGCTCCGGCAGCCTCACGTGCGCGCTCCCACGGCTTCGGGCTTGCTGCCGGCAAACTGCTCGGCCGGGGTCAGGGCGTTCAGATCCTCGACCACCAGCGTCCCCACCCCCTCGTTGGTGAACACCTCGGCCAGCAGGCCGTCGCGCAGCGAATGGGAGATGATGTGGACCCGCCGCACGCCGCCGCGGATCGCCGCCTCGATCGCGCTCGCCTTGGGGAGCATCCCCTCGATCAGGCACCCCTGCTCGCGGAGCTGCTCGAGCCCGGCCAGGTCGGTGTAGGAGACCAGGGTCGAGCCGTCCCCCGGCCGCTCCAGGATGCCGGGCGCGCCGGTGAGAAGGATCAGCTTCTCGGCCTTGAGCCCCGCCGCCAGCGCCGCGGCCACGGTGTCGGCGTTGATGTTGAGCACCGTGCCGTCGTCGGCGGCGGAGAGGGGGCTCACCACCGGCACCATGCCGGCGTCGAGCAGGGTCTGGACCACCCCCGGCGCGACGCTCACCACGTCGCCGACGAAGCCGTAGTCCACCCGCTCGCCGCCTCCCATCACGACCGGTGGCCGGCGGCGCGCCTGGACGAGCCCGGCGTCGATCCCCGACAGGCCGACCGTCGGCAGGCCCACGGCACGGCCGGCGGCGAGGACGCGGGTGTTGACCGTGCCGTTCAGCACCATGGCCGCCACCTCCAGCGCCTTCTCGTCGGTGATCCGCCGCCCCTCGACGAAGCGCGGCTCGCCGCCCAGGGCGCGCAGCAGGTCGCTCGACTCGCCGCCGCCGCCGTGCACCAGGACGACGCGGATCCCCACCTGATAGAGGATGTCCACCTGCTCGAGCAGCGAGCGGATGGCTCCCTCCGTGCCGAGGGCCTCGCCCCCGGCCTTGAGGACGAAGGTCTTGCCCTTGAACAGCCGGACATAGGGCGCCGCGTGCTTCAAGGCCGCCATTTCGGCGGACCGCTGGCCGACGTCTTTCATTGGGCACCTCCTCCCGAGAGCAGGCGGTGGAGGACCGCCATCTGGGTCCACATGCGGTTGTGCGCCTCGCGGATCACGACGCTCCGCGGGCCGTCCAGCACCTCGTCGCGGACCACCACGTTGCGGCGCACCGGCAGGCAGTGCATGAACCGGCAGTCCTGCGCCGCCGGGGCGAACCACCCCTCGTCGACGCACCAGGAGCGGAGCCCGGCGCGCAGGTCGGCCTCCCCCTGGGGATCGCCGTAGCGGCTCGGCGCCGTCCACGACTTCGCATAGATGACGTGGGCGCCGGTCATGGCCTCGGTCCGGTCGTCGGTCTCGCGCACCGAGCCGCCAGACAACGCCGCGGCGCGGCGCGCCCTCTCCATCACCGGCTTCGGCAGGGCGAACCCCTCGGGCCGCAGCACGGTGACGTCCATCCCCCGCAGCGCCGCCATGTGCACGGCCGCGGCGGGCACGGCCAGGGGGAGCGCCTTGGGGTGCCAGGCCCAGGAGAGGACGAACTTGCCGCCGTTGTCCGGAATGGCGAGCTCGTCCAGGGTCTTCCAGTCCGCCAGCGCCTGGCAGGGGTGGTTGATCGCCGACTCCAGATTGACCAGCGGCACCGGGCAGACCCCGGCCATGCCGTGGAAGGACTCGTCGGCCAAGTCCGCTTCGAGGTCGGTGCCGCCGGCGAACGAGCGGATGCCCAGCGCGTCGGCGTAGCCGGCGAGGACCGGGATCGCCTCCCGGACGTGCTCCGCCGCGGCGCCGTCCATCACCGCGCCGAGCCGCGTCTCGAGCTGCCAGCTCCCCTGGCCCGGCGAGATGACGAACGACGAGCCGCCCAGGCGCGCCATGCCCGACTGGAACGAGGCCAGGGTGCGCAGCGACGGGTTGAAGAAGAGGAGCGCCAGCACCCTGCCGGCCAGAGCCTGGGGCTCCGGCCGCCGCTCCAGGCGGTCCGCCAGCGCCAGCAGCTCCCGCACCTCGCCCGGAGCGAGATCCGCCAGGTCGACGAACCCCTTCACGGGCGGATCTCCGACAGGGCGCGGGCGAGGGCGTCCACGTGGGAGGCCTCGAGGACCAGCGGCGGCAGCAGCCGCACG